>CAYNLS010000139.1:0-2554 GCA_964398125.1 uncultured Gammaproteobacteria bacterium | reverse complement strand
TATCGCGGGCGACCTTATATCAGAACTCAAAAAAGTCACCTGGCCAAGTCGAAATAACACGATTCGTCTCACGGTAATTGTTGTTGCGATCTCCTTGATTATCGGATTTTATATCGGTATAATTGACTCTTTGCTTGCGATGGGGCTTGAATTCATGACCAACATTCGCTAACTTTTTATGGCAGACCAAACAAAACCAGAGACCGAAGAAAAGTTACCAGCTCCAGAAGAAAAATCTGTGACTGAAACTCCTGTGGAAACAAAACCGGCAGTGGATACAAGTCATGGTAAATGGTATGTACTTCACTCTCAAACCGGTCACGAAAACCGCGTCAAAAACAATCTAGAACAGCGCATAAACAGTCTTGGCGTCCAGGATAAAATATTTGATATTATCGTCCCGACTCGAGAAATAGTCGTCATCAAAAAAGGTAAAAAAACCAAACAAAAAGAAAAAGTTTTTCCCGGATATATTTTTGTACGAATGGAACTTGACGATGAATCATGGCTTGTGGTACGCACGACAGAAGGCGTCACTGGATTTATCGGCGCCGGACTTAAACCGACTCCCATTTCAGATAAAGAAGTCCAGGCAATCATGAGATTTGTCCAACAAGAACAGCCAAAATTCAAAACAAAGTTTTCAGTCGGCGAAGCCGTCAAGATCACAGAAGGTCCTTTCACCGATTTCTTGGGTAGTGTAGAAACTATTGATGAGGAAAAAGGTAAAGTCCGAGTACTGGTTTCAATCTTTGACCGCGAAACTCCGGTTGAACTGGATTTTCTTCAGGTAAAGAAGCTTTAATCCGAAGTTCAACGTCGCACTCTCCTTCTTCTAGTTGGTCTCACAACAACCTCTTCTTCATCCTCAACTTCGTCTTCGTAATAGATACTTCTCCTATAAGTAAAATATTCCAAGATTTCTGCAATTAAATAAGCGATCAATGCATATACTAAAAATGCGAATAAGGCAGAAAACTCTATTACAAATGTTGTTGGTCCCCCGGGAACAGCAGTTGTCGGAAGCATTCCCTCAAAAGGAGTCAGTAATGATTGACTTGTCTGATAAACCCACTGGACAAATGGTGCCGTGCTAACGGCACCAATCAATTTTAGAAATATTCTCAAGCCAATGATGAATTCAATGATTCCGAATATCAAGTTGGTGATCCATAGTATCAATCGAGCTGTCCACATATTTTTTTCACCACCTCCCTTGTCTTAATTTACCATCGACCTGCTTGTGCCTTCTTTATATTAGCACTTCTTGCGCGTCGTTGACTGATTGTTGGTTTTTCTTTCTCCGGAACATTTCGTCTATCCTTGGCTTTGAAGATATCGACTTTGATTCGAACCGGTTCAGATCCAAGTGTGGCTATGACTTTTTTTGCTGCAAGCGTATCTGCAACAAGTCTGTCACCCGCAATATGTGCATCTTGTTTACTTATGAGCCAAGCCTGTGTCGCCCAAGATCCACTACTTCGTCTTCCGGCCAAGCGTTCAATATGACCCTTTATTCCCACATCCTGAGTGCGAAAAGATACAAATTGTTCTTTTGGCCGAACTATAATGCGAAAGAAATTCCCCTCTCCACCTGCCCCAGGTTTTACCCGACCTTTGCCTTCAGGTTGAGCAAGTGCATGTTGACGACTCGACATCGATTTCCATTTGCTTTGAGCTTTTTTGATGTTTTTTTTGGCTGCCTGCTTTTGTTTTAATGTTGCCATAATATTTTCACCTTCTTTCAAGATTTATGAATTTGGATAATAATGAATATTTTGCAATATTTAGATCAATGCTGTGAGAAAGAATAGTAAGAAGAAGGTGTGAAGAACTAAAATATTTCAAAATTATTGTGGCTGTTCTACAGTTTCGACAGAATCCACTTCTATCTTTTCCATTGTTGGTTCGCCACCTTCGCTTTGCATAGGCAAAGGTATCGGCATCGGATCTTGGTAATAATTTTTTCCTAATCCGGATAATATAAAGATTAACGCCAGGAAAGTATACAAAATGATCCACATGAAAGTGACTCCAAAAAGTGCCGCCGCCCATCTGTAACCTTTTTTTAATGCAACAAGCACCGATGGCACAAGCAATATCAGAGTATAAAATGCAAAAGAAAACACAGATATTAGGATCATTACCAAAGTTTTATATTCATAATAAATAAAATATTCCAAAGCCCTTGAAACAAAATAAAGGACAACAGTGTAACCCGCTGCAAAAGCTGAAGTTATGAAACCCAAAATTAGAATCCATAAGAAAAATATTGCGGTTGAACCTTTTTGTGCTTGAGTCTGAGGAACGTTTTCTTTATTTTCTGATTTTCCTGCTCGCTTTGAAAGAATATATATCGAGAGAAAAATGACAAAAAGTATCCCCAAAATCACGCCCAATCCGATTGCGATTTCCTTACTATATAAGCTGAAAATTGACTTTGCGTATGATCCTTCGACAGTGAAGGTATCATTTGGCTGTAAATATTTGCTGTACTTGTTGATCGTGCCCTGACCGATTTGGGAAATATAAGAATCCATCTCGGGAGATATGA
>CAYNLS010000138.1:0-2681 GCA_964398125.1 uncultured Gammaproteobacteria bacterium | reverse complement strand
AGCTCAACTCGTATTCGCAAAGGAATAATAGATCGTATCGGTAATCCTTATTTACAACTTTTTGGGGAAAAAATTCTTAAACTGCCTGAACATCTAAGACAAACACTTAGAAAACCTTTAAACTCACCTATTCTTGGCAAAAATTTAGAGGAAACAGCAAAAAAAGCCAAAGAAGTAATATTTAATTTGAAACCGGTGCTGATAATTACGGTAGGTGATATCGTGACTAGAACACTAGATGCGGTAAATTTGACGGCAGATATTTCTATTATTGATTATAAAAGCCTGAGAAAAGAAATTCCACAACAAGAAAATAATTCTAAACACACTAAATATGACAATTTTCCAGGGACCATAAATGGTCCTGTAGTGTCCAAACTAAACGATTTAATCGAGCTCGCTCTCACTTCGAGAGAAAAATTTACACTGGTTATTGAAGGAGAAGAAGACTTAATCGCCCTTCCCGCAATACTACTTGCACCACTTAAATCTGTAGTAGTGTATGGACAGGTTGATCTTGGCGTGATCGTGGTTGAGGTGAATGAAGAGATGAAGTCTCGCATCCTAGATTTGGTTAAAAAGTTTATAATCTGAGCGAAGTCGAGTCAGACTCGACGAAGTAATCAAAATTTACGAGTTTCCACGCAACTTACCTCTCACGACTTTATTGATAACTATGACAACTTTGCTTGGAACCGAGTAAATTTTCGGTTACGAGCGAAATTTTAAAATCTAATTACCACAAAAATCCCCCGATTTTGTCGGGGGACTTTTTATTGGTTAATTTGCGATCACTCTTCTTTAGGCATTTCTGGCATCTCAGGCATGTCTGGCATTTCTGCTGAAGACATATCCACATCTTGTGGAGTCACTTCCTGACCCATGTCAGATTGACCCATGTCAGAATCTCGTGAACCGCGGTTTTCACCACGATCATCGTGACCGCGATCATAACCTCGGTCATATCCGCCTCGATCCCCACCACCAAAACGACGATTGCGATCAAAACGACCGCGACCACCATTGTTGGTTTTGGGACGAGCTTCATTCACGATTAGTTTGCGACCCATGAAGTCGTATTCGTTGAACATTTCAGCTGCTTTTTGAGCTGCGGCTTCATCTATCATTTCGATAAATGCGAAGCCTTTTGAACGACCACTGTCTGCAAAACGTATCACCTGAACAGAAACAACTTCACCAGCTTGTGAGAACAAGTCTCGGAGCTGATCTTCTGTTGCTTCATAAAGTAGATTACCTACATATAGTTTTTTATTCATGAACCTCACCCCCTCTCAAAAAAAATGAAAATGACGTAACTAGCATAAAAAAGCGGGCTCTTAACATATAGTGGTATACATACCGTGAAAGTATGGGTTCTTATGAAGAAATAAATCTTTCAGAAAACTTGACATGAACAGCGAAAACGAACGATTAGACAAAAATAATTATATCAACAAATAATCAAAATACAATGGATTTTATCTAGCCTTAATTTCGGCACATGTTTCATTGATCCCTGATTGCACTTGTGCAGGACTAAAACCTTTAGATAAAAAATTACTTATATAACCTCTCATTGCTCGTCTTTCTTTAGGTTTTGCTGCATCCAAACAATCTTGAGGAATAACTACTGGTGGAGGACCGCCTCCTAAACCACAAGCCACTGATGGAAGGGCAAGCATAGTAAATCCAAGCAAAATCGAAAAATTTCGACGTGACTTACTGATCACGGCCTCCTGTTGATATGAAATCGGTTCTACGTAATTTGTCTGATCAACAAGCTGTAGTAATGGATTACCGCCTGGTGAAAGAATAAAATCTGGATGAATTACTTCTGCACTCATATGCTAATAAAATTAAACAATATATTATAGCATAAAAATACTATAAGTCAATCATGAGCCCATTATTCTTATTAAAATCTGACGTATTTTTGTATTCTAGGATCTAGATTTTCGCGCTGAGCCTGAGCCGCCTCGTGAGCAACAGGATAAATCTCGATCATGAGTTTCTGAAAACTGCCGTCAAGAAGCGGGATATAAGTTAGCACATAGGCCATCTCTCCATTTACGAAAAAAGCGTCCCCAGCACGAACTGAAGCGTCGAGCAATCCAACTCTTATTGCATGAGTAACTTTATGGTCTCCATACTGTTTTTGTGTCTGATCTCCGTTTTTTCTATCTTCAAAAAATGTATGAGACGACCTATGCCAAACTCCAGAAGTCGGCCTAATTTGAGGTTGTTCCCCATTCTGATACTTTGCAGCACTTACAAGTTCGGTTATAGGATCGCAACCTTTGCCATTTTTCCAGGCAATTGGGACTTCAGGATTTTGTAAGCCTTCTACCCTCACCGGAAAAGTAGCGCTTGTGGGGACTTGAACGTTCAGCCTTGATCCGTCGATGTGTACCGAACCGGCGTAAGGTTCGTTTAATCCGTCAAAGCATAAAGATGCGTGAAACAGGTTCGGCGGACATGCTTCCAAATGCTTTGGAGCCGGTATCCTGGCAGTTTTCCATAAATCAATCAGCGGCAAAAACTGTGTTTCGGCAAAAGCTGTTCTTGCTAACTCACGAGCCTCAGGAGGAACAAAACCATTATGTGCTTTTTCTGACATATGTTTTTCGAGAAATTTATAGAAGTAACCATTGTATGATACCATCATATTATTTTCAAGAGCA
>CAYNLS010000137.1:0-2703 GCA_964398125.1 uncultured Gammaproteobacteria bacterium | reverse complement strand
GGTCTCTCCAGAGCCGGATTATTGACAAAAGAGATGATCAAATCTATGAATCCCCACCCAATAGTTTTTGCCATGGCCAATCCAATACCGGAAATAATGCCTGAAGAAGCTCTTGGCGCTGGTGCAGCAATTGTAGCAACAGGACGTAGTGATATGCCGAATCAAATAAATAACGCACTCGGTTTCCCCGGAATATTTAGAGGACTTTTAAATAGCCGCGCAACTCGTGTCACAACTGCGATGAAATATGCCGCGGCACGGGCTTTATCTGAATATGTAGTTTCACCAAAACGAGATCAGCTTTTGTCAAAAATTGGAGATAAAGCAGTGGTTCAAGTTGTCGCGGATGCGGTATGTGAAGCATACGAATGAATCAAAAAAATTAGTTTTTTACTTCAAACAATAATATTCGATCCTCTTTCAGCAAAAATTCAGTTACACAAAGTAATTTTAAAGATCACATTTATGAAAAAAATCATATTTTTCGGTATATTAATTGCCATATTCAGTTTCTTGATAATTAATTGGTTGTCTTTTAGTTCTCAAGAAAAGATTACAGGTGCGCCACCATACGAAGTATCGGATGAAGATCCGCAAGATATAAATGATCCATCCTGGCTTTCCAATTGGGTTCGTCCTGAAGGCCCGCCAAAAATCGCTTTGCAGGTTGGGCATTGGAAAACAGACGAAGTGCCAGACGAACTTCATAGACTTGCAGGCAACAGTGGTGCATCTGGCGGAGGAATGGCTGAATGGGAAGTAAATATGGCAATTGCGAAGGAAACTGCAAAATTACTTGAAGGAAGGGGAATCGTTGTCGAAATATTGCCAACGACAGTACCATCACGATACTGGGCTGATGCTTTTATAGCAATCCATGCAGATGGAAGCACTGATCCATATAAAACCGGTTTTAAAGCCGCCACACCAAGACGGGATATGACTGGGAAAGCTGAAGATTTACTTAACCACATTGAAACATCATATCAAAATGCAACCGGTCTTGAAAAAGATCCAAATGTCACAAGAAATATGCGCGGATACTATGCATTTTCATGGTGGCGATATGACCATGCGGTTCACCCAATGACTCCATCACTAATTCTTGAGACAGGATTTTTGACCACTGCAGCAGATCGTGAGATCATAGTTGACAATCCGCAACAATCAGCGCAGGGGATAGCAGAGGGAATAATCGCATATCTGGAATCACAGAATCTTCTAAATTCATAAATCATGCTTCATTTTTTCCTGCATACACAAAAAGACCTCCAATCACAAATAAAGGCGCTGACACGACTAGGAATGAAACAAAATTATTATATGTATGGAAAAACAAAATGGAAATTATTCCAAGCATTATAAATAATGCTCCTCCAAGTTTTTCATTTCTCCACGCAATCCATGTCGCAAAAATAAATATAAGCGAAGGAATAAGATGCATAAAAAGTCCGACCAAAAGCTGCAAAGGAGTATATCCTGCCGAAAAAACATCAAATGCAAAAAGACTTATAAAAGCAATGTAGATAATGCTTGCGATCCGAGCAATTTTTGCAATGACCTGTGTTTTATGAGTCATGCTTATTATATTTTC
The DNA here is from genome assembly GCA_964398125.1 of uncultured Gammaproteobacteria bacterium. Classification (GTDB taxonomy): domain Bacteria; phylum Patescibacteriota; class Microgenomatia; order UBA1406; family GWC2-37-13; genus CAYNLS01. Next base: position 1,109 of record CAYNLS010000137.1, on the reverse strand, counting down.
TTAGGAAATAGGACAGAAAGCAATAGGGAAATTCCAAGTGCAATCATTATGACTGCAAATGATACAAGTGAGGAGATGTGTAGATCAAAAATTCCCAAAAACATTTTGGCGCCGACAAATATCAATATAAATGACAGGCCTTTTTGAAGATGATGAAATTTATGGAGTACATTTTCGAGTAGAAAAAACAGTGCCCGGAGTCCCATGACGGCAAAGATATTTGAAGTAAATACAATAAAAGCATTTTGAGTTATTGCAAACGCCGCTGGGATGGAGTCGATAGCAAATATAATATCAGTTACCTCAACAAGAAGAATGATGAGAAAAAGAACAGTAAAGTACAGTTTACCTCCATCTCTTACAATGAAATTTCCGTTATGGTAATTCTTTGTTAATGGCAAGTACTTTCTTGCAAATTTTACTACTCTATTTTTTTCAAAATCCACGTGCTCCTCTTTTTTATCGGTAAATAGTCTGATTCCTGTATAAATCAGTATCGCTCCAAAAATGTATAGGACCCAATGAAACTGGTCGATAATATAAGCACCGATTACGATAAACAATGCCCGGAAGACTATTGCTCCCATGATGCCCCAAAATAGGATTTTATGATGATATTTTTCTTCAATTTTAAAGAAGTTAAAAATAAGCATGATCACAAACAGGTTGTCGACAGAAAGCATTTTTTCTGTTACGTAAGCGCTCATAAATTGAGCGGCCGTTTCGCGACCTTGAAAAATAAAGATCAACAATGCAAAAGCAAAAGAAATAGCAATCCAAAATATTGACTGAATGAGTGCCGAAGTCGGCCCGATTTTATGAGCTTTACGATTAAAATAGCCAAGATCGGCGATCAAAAAACCGACTACGATAACACTGAAAGTAATAAAAAGATTTGTCTGAATGTCCATAAATATGAAGTTACATTATATCCGTTTTAATCTAAAAGATGTGTTACATTTAAAATATGGATAAGGACCAGAAAGAAGAGTCCCAAAATCATCATGAATTGAAACACACTTTTGAAAATCCGATCACTCCTGAAAAGAAAGTCAATTGGCTGAAGATCATTTTAATCATCATCGGTATTATCCTCGTACTCGCAGCTG
>CAYNLS010000136.1:0-2709 GCA_964398125.1 uncultured Gammaproteobacteria bacterium | reverse complement strand
TCGGTAAGTGAAGGTGTATCATAATGGGTTGAATGATCCAATTTTAATCACAATGTTTGAGATTTCATAATACTGAAATTTATTTTTTAAAAATAACTATGACGAGCTTTGAACAATTCAACAAATGGTTATGGACGGATGGAGGAGCTGGATGGGTTTTTGGAGGAATATTTCTTATTAAAGATGTATATAAATTTATAAATCGCCAGAGACCAACTAAAGTAATCTGTAAAGAAATAAACAGATAATCATTTGTTAACATTCATAAACGTGTAAAAGATAATACAGAAATAAAGTATCGAGACTCTAACGTAAAAAATTTATCTTTAATTGAATTTGAATTTTATAATCAAGGTGACGAAACTATAAAGAATCTAAACATTGAAATGTCATTTAAAAAAGAAACAAAAATTTTAGATGTGGTAACAGATAAAACATCTGACATAATAGGAACACGACATAGTAATCCATCAAAAATACTAATCAAACTTCCTTATCTAAATTCATACAAAAAACATCATAGTAAGTTGTCAATGAGCTTGGTTTGTGATGGTGATATTGATACATTTTATGTAAATGGCGGTGGAGAAGGTTGGTCTCTCGAACATAAAAAAATACCTCCCGAACTTATGCTTGGATTAGTTAAACAAGTATTTATACTTTTATTTATAGAAATAATAGGAATATTTTCCATAATTTTTAAGAATAGATTCGCACTTATATTTACCTTTATAGCTTCAGCCATAGCATTAATTTGGGTTATCTTTTCTATAATCCTGAGATATAAACAAATCAAAAGAATTCTTATACCTGCTTTTGAAGAATTATTTAAATCTACACTTCTTCCACCAGGAGCTAAATGACTTAGTAGTCAAATTACCAAGAATGCAATAATAGCTTTGCCAGTCAAATCTCTCGCAATCAAACCAACTATGAAATTTATTAAATAGATGGAATTACTTCAGTCGGAGTTATCGTAATAATCGGCGTACTTGTTGCTGCTGCAGTCGGAGTTGATGTTGCGGTAACTACTTGAGTAGGCGATGGAGTAAGTGTATTTGTCGGCGTCGGCGTCGGCGTCGCGTTTTTCTTTTTTTCCTCCTCTTCCTTTTTCTTTTTCTCTTCTTCCTCTTTTTTTATCTGTTCCGGATCTTTTGTAGGAGTTGGTGTTGGAATTCCGCACTCTTTGGTTGGCACCGTGCCACGAATAAAGTATTCAAGGAATGCCGATTCGGTGGCAAACTTGATCTTTAATCCATCTTCTTTACATACTTGTTCATCGACTATCCCTGACGGTTTTTCAAAAACTTCAACTGGTTTTCCGGTCAGGTAAAACTCCATGATCTGTCGCCATATTGGGGCCGCACCAAGTGAACCTGCAATACTAGACATTGGAGTATTATCATTATTTCCGATCCAAACACCGACTACAACTTGTGGAGTATAACCAATGGTGAGTGCATCACGATAATCATTGGTCGTGCCGGTTTTGACTGCGGCTTTTCGAGAAAGTGTGAGTGCATCACCAAACACATCTTGTCGGGCTTTATTATCAGATAATATGTCAGAAATAAGATATGCGACAGTGTCGGGTAGAGCTTGCCGTTCTATCGGACTATTATCGAGTATTACACGGCCATTTTTATCACGCACTTCGATAAATATCGAGTATTCATGCCAGCGCCCCTCATCAGCAAAAACAGCATAAGAATTGGCTATCTCAATAAGAGGTATTTCTGCCGCTCCTAAAACCAGTGGTAATCCATATTCAACATCATCCGAAAGTGTAGTTATGCCAAGATTGCGCGCCATTTTTATACCGTCACTTATCCCGACCATATTCATCACATGAACGGCTGGAATATTTAAAGAGTTTGCAAGTGCGTAACGCACCAGCACTTTTCCTCGGAATTTATTGTCGTAATTTCTAGGTTTATAATCACCAAAAGATATTTCCTCATCTGTGAGTTGAGTCGAAGCGGTGATAAGACGCGCGTCTAAAGCTTTTGCATAGATAATAGGTTTAAAAGACGATCCAGGCTGACGCGGACGAACTGCCATATTTATACGGCCATTTTCTTCATCCTCCCAATCATGACTTCCCACCAAAGCAAGTATCTCTCCGGTATTTGGATCGATTGCAACCGCTGCACCATTGGTGACAGATGATCCAGCTAATCGATCCACTTGTCCTGCGACCGCAGCTTGGGCGGTTTTTTGTAAATCCAAATCAATGGTGGTTTTGACGACAAATCCGGAGTTTGCGACATCGCGCTCGCCATATTCTTCGATCAGCATGTCTTGAATCATGAGCGAAAAATGCACAGCTTCGGTATTAATTTCTTTTTCTGTCGGATTTAATACAATTTCTTCTTTTTGCGCTTTGACCTTTTGATCTTCTGTAATATATTTTTGCTCGGCCATAAGATTTAAAATCAGATCTTTTCTTTTGAGTGCAGCTTTTAAGTCGCCGGAAATCGGGGAGAGCGCAGAAGGCGAACGGATCACCCCAGCAAGCAGAGCGCTTTCTTCAAGTGACAAATCGGATGCATCTTTAGAAAAATATCGACGCGCGGCATCTTGTATACCGACCGCACCTTCACCAAAATATGTTGTATTTAAATACATTTCGAGAATATCGTCTTTGTCGTACTTGCGTTCGAGTTCCAAAGCTAAGACCAATTCCTGATATTTTCTAAGTAATTTTTT
>CAYNLS010000135.1:0-2742 GCA_964398125.1 uncultured Gammaproteobacteria bacterium | reverse complement strand
AAGGTATTTCAATCCGCCTCACTCAAGCAGTACAAAAAACCTCACCGACCGTGACACCGACACCTATCAACTGTGCAAAAATGAGCTGTGCACAAGTGAAATCTTATCTCGGCAAAGGATGTACTACTCAGGATTTACAAAAATGTACCAATAATAGTAGCGATACTTCGGCATACGCTTCACCGACATCGGGTATTTATATCAGTCCAAATCCTAGCCCGACGAGCATACTTATTGATTCAGATACGTGTGATATAAAGTTTTTGACGGTGAGTCAGGATAACTGTACAAAGTGGATATGGGATAGTATCGCTTCAAAGAGTAAAACCTGTAGGGAAGGATTTGATCGATATTTATTCCAATGTCAGAATAAAAGTTTCAGTTCGTCAGATCCAACAATCATTGATAATGATGTTATTGTTAACTATGCTCAAAATACAAAAACACTTGACATTACACCAACTCCGGGACAGACTATATTCTGCCGTGTTCGCGCAGTTGATGAATTCGGAGATGTGGACAGTGATAGCCATGGTACGCCTTGGGTCGTGAAGGATAAAATATGTAATTGATTTATTACCAGTCGTAAAATCGTGATATAATTGCCCCATGATTCTTTCTATTGTCAAAACGCCCCATAACATATTGTTAACTCCGACAAAACGCGTAAATAAAATTGATTCCAAACTTCGTACTCTAGTCAAGAATATGAAGGCTACTCTTGCCGTACAAAATGACCCAGAAGGGGTGGGACTGGCAGCATCGCAGGTAGGTGTCGGAATTTCTCTTTTTGTCATGAGATCCACACCAGAATCTGATTTTGGTGTATTCATAAATCCGGTAATTAAAAAAACAGTTGAAAGCCTTCCTTCGCCGAGGCTTCGGCGGGTAAGAAAGTCCGATAACTCCACTCTTGAGGGTTGTTTATCAATCGAACGCATCTGGTCTCAAGTAAAACGTGCCGAAAAAATACTCGTAGCCTATAAAACCATGGATGGTACAGAAAAAGAGGAGTGGTTTACTGGCTTTGATGCAACCATCATCCAGCATGAGATAGATCATTTGCACGGGATACTTTTTACAAAACGAGCACTTGAACAAAACAAAACTATATTTAAAGAAACAAACGGGGAATTAAATAAGATAGATCTGATCTGAATAAGTTTATGATTTGAGTTGAGGAGTAGTTTCTGTTTTTTCTTCTTTTAAATCTTTCTGAAGTTCCACCGGAGGATTGACAAGTGTGAGAAAAGGCCTATGTCCGCCCTCTATATCATTCTTAATTCTTTTTAAACATTTCATACAGAGTCTGACCCGTGATTGTTCACCATTGGTAAGAATGATCACCCTTTGAAGGTTTGGTCGGAATATTCTAGCAGTTTTTTGAGCGCGTTTTTTCCAACGACCACCGGCCACACCACGGTGGTGAGTATGTGAACGTCCGTATACAGATGTTTTTCCGCAATGATAGCATTCCATAATAAAAAATTCCTAATTAACCTAATTGATCTAATTTCTAATTTTTTTTAGGTCAATTAGAACAATTAGAAATTAGAGTAATTTATGATTTTAATACAAGAGATTTTATGATATCATAGAGCGATACGGAAATCAATTACAACATATGATAGCAGTATTATTCACAGATCCGCTTTTTTTCTTCATGGCACTCATTTCTATAGTGATTGCTATAACGATCCATGAGTTTGCTCATGCAAAAACTGCTGACTATTTGGGCGATCCGACGCCGGGCATACAGGGAAGAGTGAACCTTGATCCGCGTTCACATCTGGATTTATATGGGTTACTTTTTCTGCTTTTATTCGGATTCGGATGGGGTAAGCCGGTGCAGTTTGATCCATTCAACTTAAAGAACCCAAGAAGAGACGCAGCCATCATTTCTATCGCCGGTCCCACATCAAATATACTTTTAGCAACTATATGTTCCATACTATTAAGATTGTTCATATTAATTGGTAATCCTTTACTCACTACTATAAGCTTTATTATTTTTCCTCCACTCATAATGCTGAATCTTATGTTGTGTGTTTTTAATTTACTGCCGGTTCATCCGCTTGACGGATTCAAGATTGTCGGAGGAGTGCTTAGTGATGATCAAGCCCGTGAGTGGTACAAGCTCGAGAGATACGGTTTAATATTTTTACTTATGCTCATCATACCTTTTGGCGGAAAGACTATGTTAAGCACGATTTTGGGACCCGTATTGAATTTTCTTTATGCATTATTCATTCCTATTCCTACAGTATCATTTATATAAATCCTGATAGCTTAGGTCAGTCTTCTTCGGACATGGCGTATTCAGTAGTAGTTGGTAATTCACCATTTCTTGCAAAAACTTTTATTCGAGCATTGTCAACTGACTCATGGTAAGGATCAGTCAGGGATGCAACAGAACCTTCATAGAAATCAATTTCACCGCTGTGACGAGCATATACAAATCGATGTCCCGCAGTCTGCACTAAGGACTCAAATCTGATATCGCCGGCACTTTTTCCAAAAATCAAGGCTAGCAATTCAGCTTTTTTTACTAATTCATTATGTCCTGGCATATCCTTAGCTTCTTTTAGTTTAAATAGTTGCGAAGCCAACATATGCGCGACGTAGCCTTTTTGGGTATAGACACTACGCATATTCGTCGGATTGGTTTTTTCAATTTCGGCTGCAATCTCATCTCTTGTCATACCAAGTGCACCAGTCCATAATTCAAGCTCTTCACCTATA
>CAYNLS010000134.1:0-2803 GCA_964398125.1 uncultured Gammaproteobacteria bacterium | reverse complement strand
GACTAGTTTTCGATCCAACTATAGCAGAGGATAGTCGCTCAGTACACGGATCGGTTGCACTTCTTGGAAAAAAGAGGAATTAAGTTCTGTAAAAATCCCGAAGTTGCCGATTTTCTCCTTGAAAAAGCTTTGGAAAAAAAATATGAAAAAAAAGTTACTCTAAAAATTCTTGAAGACTCAATTGAGAAGAAAGCCAAAGAAATACTGATTACAAGACTTTAATATTTTCTCAAGTCGACATCACTCGCACTACTGGATCTCGTGAAATTTCTCTCATTGTTAAACCGCCATAAGCTCCATTTATGTAACGTTGGAAAGTCGCCCCCGGATCTATATCTGGCCAAAAAGATTCACCATTTGTTGCATCCAGAATAGTTTGAATACCAAATTCTAGATTAGATAATCTAGTTACTTTATATAAATCTGCAAGTAATAAAGGTGAAATACCCTTTTCCGGATCGCCAGGATGAATCACTGTTGAGGGATCGACTATTTGACCAGTATAAATTTCATCTAGAGTGAGGTATGCGATACGATCACCATTAAAAACTGGTTTGTAACGTTCACTAATTGTGCTTCCGTAAGTCAGTTGCGTGGGATCGCCAATAAGTCCAGATTTACTATTCCTAAATATCACGCCACCAATCCGATAATTAGAATTTACAGCTTGCGATGTTCTCAAGGCCATCATAGGAAAACCTTTAGACGCAGCGGCATAATTTTTTATACGAAGAAATCCTGGTGTTTTACCAGAAAACTTTACTTCAGCGCCATATTGTCCAACTCTATAATCTACATTTTTTGGCCATTCGGATCTATTTATTCTGTCGGGTGTCATAAGCTTTTAATAAATTCGGGAATTGTACAACATGTTATACTTTATAATCCCTTGAATTGTTGTAGCCATGATAAAATAGCGTCAAGTTCGTATTGACCAGATAATCCAGCTTGATCAGGGTTAATATTATATTTATTCATTAAATCTAGTTCATTCATTGCAGACTCAATTACAGCATCACTCCTAGCAGTAATAGAATCATATTCAGGAACATTTGCCAAACCAAGGAAGGCTCTAACTCTAGAGAATTTTGTATTAGAAACATTTCTTAAAATACCAACCATGCTAAATTGACTTCCATTAACACGAATATTTTTTCCTAAATTAAAACTGTAATTATTGTTTGCGGCGGCATCAACCATTTTTGAAAATTCTTCAAAGAATCCCGTACTATCACCAACTTGTGAACCAATAATCCCTAAATAATCATCAGCATCATCAATATCTCCATAATGTGACAAAACATCATATTCTGCAGCTTGAGCAAATGCGCAATATTCACTGTATTTCATATGGCCTGTTAGAAAGCATTGTGTAGCTAAGTTTGTTATTGTAGCCAAAGTATTGTACCTTCTCATGATGCTCGGCGGTTCTTCGTTAAGAGAATATAAATGTCTTATAAATGGCATGTCACTAGGAGATCTTTCTGCAATTTTATTTCGATAATATTCTTCAGTTTTAGGTAATCCACCTTTTCCATCCGGTCTTTCACTCATTTCGCGGAGCAAATCAAATTGTTGAATCATCTGAGTTTTCAGATCTTTAGGTTGTGGAGTTTCGCGTGTCATAGTTTTGTGAATTATACTATAACTTATAGTATAATATCTGCCATGGCAACTGAGCTACTACCAAATGTAGGTGATCCAAGATTTCTAAATCCTGTTCAACTTGATCAGTTTCATCGAACAGTTCGAAGATTTTCTCAAAGTGCTCACCTAGAACAACATTTAAAACATACCCCGGGATTACCAAATGGCGTTATAACTGTAGGGCCTGGATATATTGGTGATGGCATAACTCGACCCTATGAAGGACATGGAGATTCTCAGAGCACCGTTGATCCTGCTGTAACAAGAGCTTTTAGCCAAGCATTTATAATGGATTTTTTTGAGATAGGTGGTGTACCTCAAAATCGTACTATTGAGAGTTTATTTAATCATCGTGGAGTTCAAGGTAAATTACAGAAGGCATATGCTTTGTATATTGCTGATCCACAAGAATGGGAACGTATTAAAGGATCTCCTGAGATAGTGCTAACCGATGACGAACGCACAATTGTTAGATATGTAGTCAACAATACACCCGTAGATGTCTGGGTATATGACTTAGTTGATTCAACTGGAGATTTTCCTTTAGGTCCCGACGGATCTTCTTCAGTAACTATTCCCAATGAAAATACAAGTAGCGCTACTGATTTGGGTTTTTAATCATTTACTTTAATAACGATCTGTAAAAAAATTGTACTTAAGATATAATGTCTTCATGGCAAGCAAAGACAATCTTACAAAAGCTGACATTCTTCATATCGCAAAACTTGCAAATCTTTCCCTCTCAGAAACTGAAGTAGAAAAATATCTAGGACAACTTTTGGAAACTATCAAGTATGTTGAAAACCTTGACGAGCTTGATACTTCAAACTTGCAGCCAACTTCCCATTCCACTAATGTGACGAATGTTTATTTTGAAGATGGAACTGCAAATACACGTAAATTTTCAAAAAAAGAAGCTTTAAAAAATGCAAAAAGTAAAAAGAATGGACAGTTTGTTGTGAAGAGGATTATGGAATAAGTTATCATTGTCATCTCGAACGAAGGTGAGAGATCTAGTAAACGAAGTGAACGCTTCGCTGGATTCCTCGACTTTGCTCGGAATGACGCAGAAACAAATATGATATTTGGAAAATCACTGGTTGAACTGCAAAATTTAATCAAAGAAAAAAAAGTCTCTTCGAAAGAAGTGTTTGAT
>CAYNLS010000133.1:419-2826 GCA_964398125.1 uncultured Gammaproteobacteria bacterium | reverse complement strand
CTTGGATTCAAGGTTTTTGTAGTATCGAAGCACTTTTTGCGAAGAGTTATCTTTAAGAGGATTTGATTTCATGAAGTTATTATAACAGTGAAAAAGCCACATTGAGTATTTATGATGTTATTGTCGAATTTTTATCTTTTGATTTTATATATAAATTCCCTTGGTACTTTTCTAACATTGACTTTATCTTGATTTAGTAACTTTGCTTTTAACAATCGATGTAATCCATCAAGTAAAAGCCATCTTTCTTTCCAAAACATTATATCCAAAGGATAAGACAAATCAGATTTCATGGTTCTTTCATGTTCTGTTTTATGAATTATGGGATCATCGATCACTTCTTGAGGAGTCAAAGTATAAAATCCTTGTCCAGTTTTAGTCCAAAATGGCAGAGAAAAATGCCATTCAAGTTCTTCAATTTCCATCAACTCTATTGGTATATCTAATTTCCAGACCTTTTCATTATCCCAGTCAAAATCAAAACCTACTTTTTTTATTATTGGAGGAATTTTTTTCAGTTGAAATTTTTAAACTGGATAATAACAAAATTATATATACAATTAACATCTTATAATGCACAAACTTGAAATTATAAGAAAAAACACTAGAGAGGCCTCATTAGATTTAAGACGAGTTGCAGCTGCAAAAATTGTCCAGCGTGCACTGCCGTTTGAATTTGAGGATACTAATAATAACTTAGATCGTTTAGAAAATTTAATATATCGAGGCTATGGAATGATATATTGTGTTCCTCATTTTTCTACAAGCGATTTTTTGAGATCTATAGCTGCGTTTTTAATTCATAGCAAAATGTCTAGGAAAGGACCAATTCTTGCGCCCCTTGCAATACAGTATGTTGATAATCAAGTACTTTCTATGTTTCAAAATTTGACTGATATAGATTTACAAGGAATTGTTACCAAAAGTACTATTAAGTATGAAGAAGAACTTCTAAAAGCCGGCAGAGAAATACCTTGGGAACGACAAGATTTGGGTTATGGTACTGGAGAATATTCCGTACGAGCAGTTGACGTCCTAGCCCATAATGGTTCAGTCTACGTTGCCCCTCAGACCGAACGTCAAGAAATGCTTTATCCTTTTGATAAATCGACCATTGGTCTTTTGGATGCAAATTTGAAACGACATAAAATTGAAAAAGTTGCATATGCAGTTCTCGGAATTAAAATGCAAGGTAGCGAAGATTATTCACAGGGAGGCCTAAATATTAGTGAAACCTACAAGATAAGCCTTGCGGATGTATTAACAAGTGCAGAATTAAATACTCAAGCTCCAGTTCATAGAAAAAGACGACTAGTCGATAATGTAATTTATTCAAAGATGTATCATGCCGCTCCTATGGCCTACAGACCGGAATTGTAAAAAATGCGGAGAGGGTGAAATTGCTACTCATTGTCTCAATTTAAATGCCAAAATATTCTTTACTTTTTCATTTGGGTATGCCCATGCTTTTTCAAATAATTCATAATCAACTTTTCTATTTTCATAAGCAGGTAATCCTGGATCATGCATATATAACCCCTCATCATCGTATCCTTTAACTACAACAAAGTGCCCAACATATCCTTTTTTATTATTTAACACTTGCGCATTGACGCAGCAAATTAATAAGTTGTCATTTTGAAGTAATTCTTTTATATCTTTCATCATCGGAATTCTAGTTTGAATGGATATATTTTTTTGAAATTTTCTGGCATAATCCAACTCTTGATTTATATCGCTATATTTTATTTGCTCTTTGCCGGCTTCTTCACCAAAAAAAGATAACAAATAATTTTCCTTTTCTACGACAAACTTTTTATAATCAAATATCTCAATATCAACTATTTCAACTCCTTTCTTTTGTAACCACAATACTCCAGCCATATGCCAAGTCCACAAATCTTTTGCTTTTGCAGTAATTTTATCCAGTTCTTCCCAAGAATATTCTTCAGCAGGCCAAAAATGTTTGGCAAGTATTTTTATCGCCGCTTGAAAACAATGGGTGTTGTCTGGAGTGTTTGTATAAAATGGAATTTTTTTGTTCATAATTATTTGCGGAAGGTACAGGATTCGAACCTGTGAGGGCTTGCGCCCACGAGTTTTCGAGACTCGCGCCTTAAACCGCTCGGCCAACCTTCCAAATGATTGACTTATTATATCAAAGCCTTATCACGGCCTCGGGCATTTGGGCAAGTTCCTCAACATGATCCTCGGTTGTCGTGATCACGGTTTGATAGCCTTTGATGACTCGCATGACGAGAGATTTGTTTGAATTGTCTAATTCTGAAAAAACATCATCAAGCAAAAGTACAGGCCGCACTTTGTATATCTCTTCGATACGTCTGATTTCATTGAGTTTTAACCAAAACACGGCAAGTCTTTGCTCGCTTCTTGAACCGTACAAATG
>CAYNLS010000133.1:0-409 GCA_964398125.1 uncultured Gammaproteobacteria bacterium | reverse complement strand
TTTTTTATTTTTTTCTTCATGTAAATAAATGACGTATTCATCTTTTTGCGGACCAATTGTCGTCCGTCTTATGCGTTTTTCCAAACCGAAAACTTCGTCAAGTCGATCTTTTGTGCATTCGTCTATTTTATATTGTATTGAAAATTCTTTGCCGTCGACTTTCGGAAATTTATTTAAATAATCTACATATTCTGCACGTTTTTGGCTGATATATGATGCATCAGTAACTATCGATTCATTCCAAAACGCAAGCTCCGAAACCAGTGAATTTTCATCGAGATAATTTTCAAGAATTTTATTTCTTTGTCTCAAAGCATTTTCATAGTTTCGAAGATGTTTACCGTATTTTTTATCGATGATGGAAAGCGTATCGTCAAAGTATCGGCGCCTTCGCCCGGGCGAACCTTTG
>CAYNLS010000132.1:1023-2890 GCA_964398125.1 uncultured Gammaproteobacteria bacterium | reverse complement strand
AGGGTGTGGGTGTGGAAGTTGATTGCGGAATAGGAGTCTTTGTTGGAGTTGGCGGGCTTGTTGGTTGACTTCCCGGTATGTTGGGAGCCACGCCATATTTGGGAATTATGTCGCCATTATCATCTCTTTTGACACAACCGTATTCATTCCAATCGTCACGCGGTATGTCCCAATATTTTCCACAGCTTTCGTCGTTACCCTGTAACTGGTCGCAATAAGAAGGATGACAATGCCACCGTTCCATAAAACAACAAAGTCTCGCGTCTTGATAAGTCACTATGTCTTGGCAACAATCTGGCTGATGTACACTACAAAGATGATCTTGATAGCCTGCGGAAGGTGGCCAGCCTGGTAAGAATTGTGAGCATATGTCTGTATATCTATCGTCATCATAAGTGTTTTGAGGTGTTTTGGGTTTTCTAGTACAACCATCTGGATAGCACTTATCTGGATCAGTACATTTACAGTCATTGCCGGCGGCCTGACTGCTTGAGACATTTCTATTGTTTTGAATAAGTAGGCCCGTTGTTACCGCAGCTATGGAAACAATTCCAAAAAAAACTATGACAATAAGATTTTTATGACTTTCATGAACTCTCATTAATTTCTTATTATAATAGGAAAATATAAACATGCCAATCTACACAAAAACAGGAGACCAAGGAAAAACATCACTATTTGGCGGCAAGCGCGTCATGAAGCACGATATGCAAGTTGAAACATATGGTAGTGTCGATGAGGCAACTTCATTTATCGGTTTCGCTCATGAATCAATAAACGATAAAAAGACGAAAGAATTATTAAGTGAAGTTCAGATGACTCTTTATTCCATCATGGCTTATCTTTCCGGAGCTAAATTGGATTACAAAAAACTTGACTCACAGGTTTTATATTTGGAAAGAAATATTGATTTTTTAGAAAAAAAGTTACCGAAGCTTGTGAGATTTATCTTGCCGCAGGGAAGTGAGGCAACGGCGCGACTACATTTAGCGCGTACATCCATACGTCAAGCAGAACGTCGCATCGGAGAATTTATTAACGATAAAAAACAAATTAAAGATGAAGATAGTTCGGTGCTTCGTTATATCAATCGTTTATCAGACTTTCTTTTTATGCTTGCTCGACAATACTCACGTGATGAAAAGTCTACATGATAAACTGAAATTATACCTCCTATGAAAAACTATACTCCGATTGATGATTTAGTAAAAAATCATAAGAAAAAGCAAACTACCACGGTCGCACTCTCCAAAGAAGGAGAAGCAATACCTCTTGCAATCGAATCAAAGGAAGCCTCAAGAAAAATGGAATTTGCGCCATCAGAAAACGAACCAGCTTTAGAACAAAAAGAAATAAAAGAATATATTACTGAGGTTGATCAAGAACCAGTGATTCATCCAGAACTTAAAAAAGCCGGACTCCAATATGTCGATACATCAAAACTTTCGCCATTACAGAAATTACAGTTGCCTATATCAGATGAGAAAGTCGTTGTCGGCCTTCATAAACCCGTGACATCGTCATGGCGCTGGCTTTCGGAATTTGCGATATTTATACTCGGCCAAGCCCACATAATGTTAAAAACAATCCACGGAAAAGTGGTAAGAGTGCTTAAAAGATAAGGGATCCTTCGCCCCGAGCACTCGGGGCTCAGGATGACAGCTTGTATATTATGTCGCTGTCACTTGATTTATTTCTTTTTCAAAATCCTCTTTACTATGGGCTCCAACAATCTGATTTTTGACAGTGCCATCTTTCATGATGAGAAATGTCGGGATAGAAAAGATCGAATATTTCATAGAAAGTTCTTGATTGGCGTCAACGTCAACTTTTACAAACTTTACGTCTTTCATTTTTTCAGAAAGTT
>CAYNLS010000132.1:0-1013 GCA_964398125.1 uncultured Gammaproteobacteria bacterium | reverse complement strand
TAATAATAGGTTTCAATTGTAGCGTACACGTCAACAAATTACCAGTAAATTTGTGATCTCTTCTCTTCTTGTATTCAATGGGAATTCTTGCCGATACTTATTTACTACGTAAAAATTGTGATTTTTTTTAAAATAGATACGTTGTATTTTTATTATAGGTGTGGTATATTATAGGCTCATATGGATGAATATTTTTTGCCGAAGCTTTTAGAGCGTTTCATAGCCTTTTTAGAAGAACAAGGAAAATCAAAATTTACAATTGTTGCCTATAAAAAAGATATAGAACAGTTTATCGGTTTTTTGGCTTCAAAAGAAAAAAATGACATCCGAGACGTGAAAAAAGAAGACATCGAGGGCTTCATTCAAAGTCTGCTTGGAAAAAATTACACTAAGAAATCAGCCTCGCGCAAGCTCAATTCTATAAGAACCTTTTTCCGTTTTCTTAAACACGAGAATATCATTACCGCAAACCCCGCCTTTGATATCGCCCATCCAAAATATACTCAGACTCCACCCAGAATTCTTAGTAAGATGGAATACCGGGCTCTTCGTGATGTCGCCAAAGAAGACACTCGTACATACGCACTCGTTGAGGTATTACTTCAAACAGGTATAAAGATTGGTGAGCTTGCAGTATTAAAACTAGAGGATATAAAAAAGGACGCTCTTTATATACGCAAATATGGAAAAAATATCGAACGCGATGTGCCTCTCAACAACGCCGCTAAAAAAGCTCTTGATAAATATCTGGAGCAACGCGGTAATCATATCGATGCCAATAATATATTTATTACCCGCACGGGCAATCAGCTACTTATCAGAAACATAAGACAGATAATCGATCGCTGTTTTCAGGAAGTGGGCATAGAAAACGCGACTGTCAATGATTTACGAAATACTTTTATCGCACACCAGCTGACAAATGGGGCGACTCTTGAATATATCGCAAAGATTGTAGGCCATCGACGAATATCTTCAACAGAACGCTTTCTTAACTTGGTAAAGCAAGAAGC
>CAYNLS010000131.1:0-2891 GCA_964398125.1 uncultured Gammaproteobacteria bacterium | reverse complement strand
CTTCGTGTTTTTGAAATATATGTAGATTTTGAAATGATATATAATCAAGATTAAGGCTATGAATAATATCCTTGTGATTTCAGATACTCATCTCTCCATCCCTTTTGAGGAAAAAAAATTCCGATTCCTTGCCACACTAATTGAAAAATATGACCAAGTAATAGTTAACGGAGATTTCTGGGAGGGTTATGTGATTTCTTACGACAAATTCGTTGTCTCGCCATGGCGGTTTTTATTTCCCATTCTTAAAAAGAAAAATGCTATCTACCTTTTTGGCAATCACGATCCTGAAGAATATGGAAATGGTTCATTTGATGCTTTCTCTATAAAGCAAACTGACAGTTATCAAGTCAAGGCAAATGGTCATACGTTTTTATTGGAGCATGGTCACAGACTACTGCCACTTGATTCTGGAGATTATAATAAAAGACGTCGAGCAACCAAAAACATGGACCGATTAGAAAAATACATGATTAAAGGATTTGGCGCAAAATATCAAAAACTTCTCAAACCATATAACAAGAAGATAAAAAAGAAGCTCACAAATGTATTAAATGAAGCCGAATATTACGTATGCGGACATACTCATTGTGCCGAAATTGATCACAAAAACCGATTTATAAATACTGGAGTCATCAAGCATGGTCTTGCTCAGTATCTCGTGATCCGTAATAACATACTTCACCTTAAGCAAGAAAAATACAGTTGAATCTCAGCTATATGTCTTTTTTTGGACCACAACCGCAGATATTTGAGAGTTCGGAATATAAATCAAATTTTCTTTTTTATCCTTAAGCACTGTCATTCTTAAAGTAATACTACGAACTTCACCTTCGAATTTATCAATTTTCACTATATCTCCAACATTGAATTGGTCTTCAATTATCAGAAAAAAACCGCTTATTATGTCCTTGACAAGTGATTGTGCTCCAAACGAAACCGCTAGTCCCAATATTCCGGCGCCTGTTAAAAGAGGTACAATATTCACTCCCCAAACAGAGAGTATCATTATTAAAACTATGCCAAAAATAAAAATACCAGTAACACTCGTGACCAAACTACTGAGAGTCGAGGTTTTTGCCGAAAATCTTTGGGTACCGATTTGCGATTGGATACGTTTGAAAACTGAACCTATTATTATATGAACCAACAGTGATGCACCGACACCTATCACGATCATGCCAAGCGTTTGCATCGCCCGCGAAAAAATAATTGGGTTTATAATATTGTTAGTAAACATAAATTTATGAACAAGGAAAATAAAATTTTAGGTTTTGATAAAGAAAAACTTAAAAATATTCTAAAAGGTCTCGGTATTATTGGCGTTGCTCTTTTGGGTATATCCCTTCTTTTTTAAGAGCGATCGTAACCGGACATTTTTCATGATCATGTTTTTTGGCCGGACAGTATGCCCGACCATAATCAATCATTCTTAATGTGAACTCCGACCACTCCCTCTTTGGCATAAGTTGCATCAGGTCTTTTTCTATTTTATCAGGATCTACTTCGAATGTTAATCCGTATAAATTTGAAAGCCGACGAACATGTGTATCTACCGCAATTCCCTCAATAATTCCGAAAGCATTACTAAGGACGACATTTGCCGTTTTTCTGGCAACTCCTGGTAAAGTCAACATTTCTTCCATAGTTTGTGGAAGTTTATCTTTGTATTTTTCATGAATTATCTTTGCTGTTGCCATGACATTTTTAGCTTTATTTTTATAAAAACCCGTTGATCTTATATCCTGTTCGAACTCTGATATTTTTGCATTGGCATAATCAGAAACTTTTTTATATTTCTTAAAAAGTTTTTCAGTGACGATATTTACGCGCTTATCGGTGCATTGTGCTGAGAGAATTACTGCAACTAAAAACTCCCAAGGATTGGAATAATTTAGAGCCGATTTTGTAGTTGGGAAAAATTTTTTGAGGGTTTTAATGATGATCTGTGCGCGTTTTTTTCGCAATTCAAGTTGATCAGTCATATGAGTTTAATTGTATCAAAGGAGACTTATTTTTCTCCTGTAAAAATACAGTACCTCCAAAATCCTTTATCAACAAGATCGAGCCATTCAACCGCAAGTGAGGTATTAACAAAAGATTTATGAAGATTTAAAAGATTGATAAAAAAGTAAGGAATAACTGCGATGTTTTTAAGTCGTGCTAGAGATGGACGAAATTGCTTGGTCATATTTTGCTCCCGCACATTTTTAAACCCGATACCGGTCAATATTTTTGGAAATTTATCGTGACGAAATTCTTTCAGTCCAAGCGCAGCAGTGCCCACTATTCCCCGATCCAATTTTTCCATATCTTCAGGTGAGAGTTCACTATCATGCGCCAGCGTGTATTCAAGTAATGTGATCTTTCCGCCGGGTTTTAAGATGCGATAAAATTCACGTAAAGTCTTTTTTACGTCAGGAGAATGGGAAAGTGTCTCAACTGTAAATATTCCATCGAAAGATTTATTTTTAAAACTTGTGTGTGAATAATCTAGTACTTTAAACTTCGCTTTATCATCAACATTTTCTTTTTCTGCTAATTTTCTTGCATAATCAATCTCATATTTATTGATATCGATCCCAACTACATTCACATGATATTTCTTTGCTAAATAACATGCCGTTGTACCATAACCACAACCGGCGTCCAGCAGCAACTCTCCCTTTTTTAATTTTAAATTCTTTGCAACCAGTTCTTGTGTATTTCGTTGAGCCTGTTTTTCTGAAATATTAGGTTTTCCATCAGGGTAATGTCCAAAATGCTTTGTTCTCCATGTAATGAGTTGATATCCTAGCTTGGATTCAAAATTTTTGTAATATTGAAGTACTTTTTTTGAAGAGTTATCTTTAAGAGGATTTGATTTCATGAAGTTATTATAACAGTGAAAA
>CAYNLS010000130.1:0-2904 GCA_964398125.1 uncultured Gammaproteobacteria bacterium | reverse complement strand
TAATATAACAAATACTATGTTTTCACAGAAATTATTATTCTTATGTACTTTTCACACATGGTTTATGCTACGATAAACTATTATTAGTCTATTAATACATATTTTGAACTATCTTGTTAGGAATATTTGCTTTAATTTTTTTTACTAAAAAAATCTTTACCCAATTATCTTGTTAATAGGTTTTCACGCCTCAAATAATAGTCCATTTTTATTGCCACAATTTTGTATTCGCTAGTTAAGATCAACAATAATTGCCAATAGATTACTTTAGATCGATGAAATCGTTAAGTTATTTACAGACTTTTTTTTAACCTAACCCTTAAGCCTTCTACTTAACCTATGGCGAATCAATTTCAATTTCATTACTCGGTCGATTAACTTTTTCTCTATTTTTATAAAACTTTTCATGAAAAGTGACTTATTGTGAAAAATATATACGAAATACTAATATCAGGGCAAAAGTGTAAAAGTTCAATTGTACCTATAAGTTTATACAACCAATCATATTCTCACCATTCGTCCATGGCATATATAATTAAAATGTATGAATAGCCTATTGATACATACTAATGTAGTTGTATCGGTCAAATGTGCGGACTGCCAATCCGGAACTTTACATAAGAAAATAAATTACAGGTCTTTTCATGTATGTATTATAGGTTAACAGTTAGATTGATAACTTAATTATTGTCGTTCTAACAAGATAAATAATCCCGAACGAAATAATATTGTAAACCCTATTGGAAACACTGTATGATAGAGCATATGCAAGAAATTATGGAGAATTTTTTGCGGATATACAAAATACCTCTTATATTTGGAAGCTTCGGATTTTTTTTTTTTTTTCTGGCTGTTATGGTGTCAAACAATTCTGCATCAAAGAACCTTCGTGGCATTTCGATAGAAGGTGATCTCTCAGATTCTACCAAAAGCGCGGAAATGGTAACGATGATGCTTATTGATATAGAAGGTGCAGTGGGTAAGCCAGGTGTATACGAGATGAAAGAAGGTACTCGTGTTGTTGATTTGCTTGAACGTGCAGGAGGGATATCAGACCAAGCAGACGATGTTTGGATAGCCCAAAGCCTAAATAAAGCACAACCCCTTGTTGACGGAGTAAAGATTTATATTCCATTTGAAGGGCAAGGATTAAAATCCCAAAGTTCAAATGATGTGAGTAAAAACACACTGGGAATAAGAAGTACTGATAAAAAAATCAATATTAATAGTGCTTCATCCTCAGAACTTGAAGGATTGTCGGGTATTGGGCCGGTCACAGCCTCGGAGATTATAAACGGAAGACCATATACGCGAGTGGAAGAACTTCTCGAGCGAAAAATACTTGGTCCGAAAACGTTTGAAAAGATAAAAGAAGAAATATCGGTTTTTTAGAAAGTTCTTATCTTGCGTTTTCTTTTGTCTCTTGTATGCTCATTTTTCAGTTTGGAATCAAACAGTCGACCAATATGGATCTTCAACAATTAGCCGATACGATTAACTCTCTACTTCCGGAGCCACAAGCTTCACTTCTAGTTGGTATGCTCTTCGGAGTAAAAACGTTTATGCCGAATCAATTCTACGATGATTTGATTATCACAGGCACGCTTCATGTAATTGCGCTTTCCGGGATGAATATAAGTATTATTATCCGGTTGCTTTTTGATTTCTTCGGCAGAATGTTAGGGAAAGTAGCAGGAGTTCTTTTAACCCTTCTAGGAATAGGTGGTTTTGTCTGGGTCGTTGGGCCGTCTCCAACTATCGTTCGGGCATCGCTCATGGGATCGCTTACCGTGCTTGCGATTTTGACTGGCAGGCGCAATATCCCTCTGCTAGCTTTAGGATTAAGCGCTGTTGCAATGATTCTTTTCGATTGGTCGCTCTGGAAAAATATCTCATTTCAATTATCCTTCCTTGCAACGCTTGGTATTATTCTTTTTACCGGGAAACGCGTCTTAAGTATGAGTAATTTTGAGCATAGCATTGCAAGTAAGCCAGTAGAAGGTGTATCTGAACAATTACCCGAATACATGAAAATATCCCATGGTCACTCAAATTTACTCAACCGTATGACTTCATCGTTCGTATTGTTAGTCAAAGAGGACTTGCGCATTACGCTTTCGGCTCAAGTATTTACTTTACCGGTGATTCTTTATCACTTTCATAGGATCAGTCTTATCTCGCCTATTGCCAATGTTGCCACCGGCTGGCTTGTCCCACCAATTATGTATATTGGTTTTTTAATGCTGCTTTTGGCACCTCTGTTTCGTCCGCTCGGGTACATAGTTGCCCTTGTGGTTTGGGTGCCGTTAACTATTTTCATTTGGGTGGTTGAACTGATGGCGAAACTGCCGGGAGCCTCTATAAGCTTTTAATGAAAATGCAAACCAAACTCAAATTCTTCCTGTTAGGCGGATTCATAGGAATATTCTTGCTCGTCTCTTATTTTATTAGTGCATCGGATGGATTATTGCATATCGTATTTTGTGATGTCGGACAAGGTGATGCGATTTACATCAGATTTCCCAATGGGGATGACGGGTTAATTGATGGCGGGAGAAGTAACGATGTTCTTACCTGTATCGGAAAACATATGGCATTTTGGGATCGCACTATTGAACTTGTTGTACTGACTCATCCGCAACAAGATCACTACGGCGGATTAAACGAGGTAATGAGTCGGTACTCAGTTGATCTATTGCTCGTTCCACCGGTTGAAAATGACGCAAAATCTTATCAGGAGTTCAAGGAGATTGCTAAGAGATCAATATCCCGTATCCACAATCCATATAGAGATGAGAAGCTGCGGGTAGGGGAGAGTGTAATGTTGGCTGTATTGTGGCCCGAGCGTAAATGGGTGGCAAACAAGTTAAAAGTTCAAAGTGAAAAATTTCCGCCAAAGGCGGA
>CAYNLS010000129.1:481-2960 GCA_964398125.1 uncultured Gammaproteobacteria bacterium | reverse complement strand
CAAAAAAAAATCCGTAAATATAGACTCAGTGTTCTTGGACCAAACTGCATCGGGTATGTAAATACTAGTCGAGAAATAAATGCCACATTTCTCAAGTTGCCGGCACCTTCCGGAAATATCGGTATTATTTCGCAATCGGGCGCTTTGGGAAGTGCTCTTGAAGATTATTTTGCCGCGCACACAAATGTGGGTTTTTCATATTTTATAAGCTTGGGAAATAAAAGTGTCATTGATGAATCTGATTGTCTCAATTACCTTGGCAATGATCCAAAAACAAAAGTTATCGGGATGTATCTTGAAGATGTCGTTGATGGTAATAAATTCCGCCACGCACTTGCTGCAGTCTCACGACAAAAACCAGTGATAATATTAAAAGGTGGCTCAACAGATGCAGGATCAAAGGCCGCTATTTCTCACACCGGAAGCATGGTTGGCGACGATCAAGTTTTTGATGCCGCGGTTTTTCAAACAGGTGCAATCAGAGTGCAAAGTTACACCTTGTTTCAACAACTCCTGATGCTTTATAGTTTTAATCGTATTCCTTTATCAAAACACATTCTTGTCCTTTCAAACGCTGGCGGAATGGGAGTTTTACTCACTGATGAAATCGTCAAAGAAAATCTCGAACTGATAACTATTTCTGAAAAAACAAAGAAAAAACTTACCAATGTATTTGGTGATGTAAAAAAAATCACGGTTCATAATCCTATAGATCTTCTTGGCGACGCCAGTGCTTTTCAATATGAAAAAGCGATAAGCTTGACTAAAAAAGAACAAAATATAGGCGCTACGGTGATTTTGCTTACACCGCAAGCAAATACGGAAATAATTCAAACTGCCAATGTCGTTGCATCGGCACAAAAAAAACTTGACCGAGGACATATATCTAAACGAAACCCAATTTACCCCATATTTATGGGTGGTCATTCCGTGCATAAAGCTAATAAATATTTTGAAAAACAAGTCATGAAGTATTTCAAAACTTTTGACGATCTTCCAAGGCTTCTCTCAACTATATGTGACTGGCGCGATAGGCTCAATATTTTATCTTCAAATTCAAAACAAGTAGATCATTTGAGCCTGGTTGCGCATGATTATGACATACGGAGTTTGCTTTTGACAAATCAAAATAAAAAATTTTTAAATCAGTATGATTCTCTTAAACTTTTAAATCACACCGGTATTACGACAGCGCAAACTTATCACGTAGTTTCAGAACGGGATCTTAAATCGGTGATAGCAAAAGAAGGTTATCCTCTTGTTGCAAAAATTGCTTCAGAAAAAATCACTCATAAAACGGAAGTTCAAGGAGTGATTACCGGACTAAATACCTGGCAAGAACTTGTTGACGCCTATTCTCATCTTACGCAGATCACCGGAAAACAAACAGGGTGTTATATACAAAAAGAATACAAAGGATATGAGCTCATAATCGGCGCGAAGCGAGATCTCACTTTCGGACCGGTGATACTTGTTGGAATGGGTGGTATATATGCCGAATTACTCAAAGAAGCTGCACAATTTATTTATCCATTTTCTTTTGAATACTTTCAGTATGTTTTGCAGAAAACAAAATTAAATGCTTTTATCAAAGGTTATAGAAATAAACCTGCATTGGATATTTCAAATCTTTATCTTGTTGCCGAGCGACTAGGTACACTCATGAAAACTTACCCGGCAATTCAAGAAGTAGACATTAATCCCCTGATAGCCAGTGGTAAAGAGATGATGGTCGTGGATGCAAGAATTATTGTTTAATCTCACCAAAAACATTTTCTTCAAGTCTTATAATTCGAACTTCATGATTTCTTCTCCATTCTTCATGTGACTTGTTGAACGCATTTACATATTCAAGTATTTGATCTGTCTGAATAGCAAGTTTTTCATCGAGTATTTTTGTAAGAGTATTGATTATGTTACTACTTACATTTTTAGTAACGTTCTCGGTTATTCTTTGTTCTAAACGTATTTCTAACTGTTTTCCCCAGGTATTAAAAATTTGAGCTATTTGTTCTAAATCTTTTTTTGTTAGTGACATGTCATTAAATATTATATGTAATTACATAGTAAATTAAGAGAAATAATTTGTCAAGAAAGATTTAATATCCACAATGTTCATACGGGCATAATACTTTATTGCAACAAACCTCTTCTCCATTTAAAAGCTGAACAATTCTTTTGTAGTTTCTTAGTAGCGATCCTTTTAAATACCAAAGGTCGTTTGGTTTGAGAATTTTTCTTAATTTTTCCGCTGCTTCAAAGACATCGGCAGCATAATCAATTTTTTCTTTTGGAAATCCGTTTTCAATAGCAGTTTCCAGAGTATGTTTACGAAGAGGTCCGATACATAAAACAAAATCCAATTTCAATTTAGAAAGTTCGACTCCGGTTTTTTTATGTTCTCTGACCGGATCATCAAGTTCTCCCATTTCGCCGATGCCTGCGATTTTTCTACCCTCTTCGTATGGTATTTTTTCGA
>CAYNLS010000129.1:0-430 GCA_964398125.1 uncultured Gammaproteobacteria bacterium | reverse complement strand
CCACGAAGTGGTTTGACATCTTTGGCAATTTCTATAAATTTATTTTGGAAATTCTCCGCAGGATTAATCGCCTTCAAAACACAGTATGCGGCCATAATAGTATATATATGATGTATACCGATGAGTCCTGTCGTAATTTGGTATGACTCTACCCCATCTGACAATTTAAAAGCAGTTCCAGCAAGAGTCACTTCGATGGATTTTTCGTCAGCACGAACTTCAGAGTTATCTCCTGTTCCATAATACATAACTTTTGCTTTTGTATGAGTCGCCATAGATCTGACATACGAGTCATCGCCATTTAAAATTGCAAAGCCATGAGAGGGTAAAATTTCGCTAATTTTCCTTTTTTCTTTTATTAAATTATCAAGTGAGTCAAGATGGTCGTAATCCGTATGCACCGGTGATATTCCAGTAACAATACTGATTG
>CAYNLS010000128.1:1299-2981 GCA_964398125.1 uncultured Gammaproteobacteria bacterium | reverse complement strand
CATAAAATATGCCATTAAACAAAAACCGAAAGAGATTATTTTTGCGGCACCAGTTGTCGCTTACGATAGCCTGCAAAAATTGATGCCCTTTGTTTCCAAAACCATATCAATTTTGACACCAAAAGAGCTTACGAGTATAAGTAAATACTACGAATCATTTCCACAAACTTCCGATGATGACGTCATGAAACTGATTCAAGAAAAATCATATTACTAAAATAAACTTGACAATTGATGGATCTTCTTTCATAATCAAGTCCTGATTGATATTTAAAAACTAAATAATGTTTTTTCTCTAAAGGGAGATAAGAATGAATGGCAAACTCCCGGCCATCATAAAACTAAACTTCAAAAATTTTCTTCCTACCTACTGTTTTTGTCGATAAGTTACTTTTTCAAAAGTTATAAATTATAATATTTCCTATGATTCCCTCTTTTTTGATCACATTTCGTGAGGTTATAGAAGCATCATTGATAGTTGCCACAATCGCCGGCATACTCGTCAAACTCAACCAAAAGAAACAGTTGAAAACTGTTTGGTTTGCGACAGGGGCGGCAGCTTTTTTAAGCGTAGCACTTCTTATTTTGGGCAGTCTTTTAGGGATAAAAGTACAGGAACTATTTGAGACTCATGAGGCGGTCATCGAAGGAACTCTCATGGTAACAACGGCGATCTTCATCACTTGGGCAGTATTCTTTTTACATAATTATTTTGGATTGTATAAAGCGCGACTTTTGCAGAAAATTAAAGCGACTGTTGAAAAAGAGGAACAAAAAGGATTATTCGTTTTGGTATTTACTTCAGTATTTCGTGAAGGATTTGAAATTGTATTATTTTTATCAACAATTTATTTTTCTTCAAGTCCGGAAAAAATTCTGACCGGATTTGCACTTGGGGCAATTGGTGGACTGATTCTCGCATTTAGCTTGTTTACAGCAACGGTCAAACTACCAGTTTATCAAGCATTTAGAGTCACAAGTATTCTACTTATATTATTTGCTGCAGGATTGCTTGGGCGAGGAATGCACGAGTTTGCCGAAGCCGGATTTGTGCCAGAACTCGGGAAAATGGTTTTCGCATTTCTTCCAGCCAAGGGGACATTTTCAGCTGATATGATAAAAGCTTTGTTTGGGATTTCACAAAAAATGGATAATATCCAGATTATGTTTTACTCGGTATATGCATTCTTTATGACCTGGTGGGTATTTTTCCGCAAAAACATCCCGCTTGAAAATAACTCAAATAAATAAAAAACTAATTAAGTATCGCAATAGAAGCGTTAAGCAGCATCGCAAAGGTAACCCACAAGAAATATGGGATGAGTAAAAGGACCGCTGTTTTTGAGATACGTACGAATGAACGAATTGTCACTGCAATTATAAACCACAGCATGATAAGCTCAAATAAGGCAATCAAAGGTAACCGAAAACCAAAAAACAGAAACGACCATACTCCGTTTAAAAATAATTGCAACATGAAAAGAATCACAGCTTTTTTCTTTTCTTTTTGATTTTTTTTACTTATCCAGACAAGATATAACGCAACTCCCATAAATAAATATAATGCCGTCCAAACGGGTCCAAAGATCCAGTTAGGAGGACTGAAAAATGGCTTTCGGAGTGTCGAGTACCATGTATTGACAGACTGGATGTTTGCTACAGATCGAAATATTCGGGGAAGA
>CAYNLS010000128.1:0-1289 GCA_964398125.1 uncultured Gammaproteobacteria bacterium | reverse complement strand
TGTGATGACCAATGAGGTAATCAAACGTATTGGATCAAGTTTAATATTTAAAGATTGTACAGACCACATAATTTAAGTATAAATGCATTTTTAACTAAAGCGCTACTTTAATCCACTGATAAACAAAATATACTCCGGCCGCAAGCACGGCAAGAAGAACAATCACTCGAAACTCTTTTTGCGGTATACGATCAACTATGATTTTACCTAAGTATGAACCGACAAGCGCAATCGCAAAAAGTATAAACAAATACCATATCATGCTTTCGCGCAAATATCCTTGAGTGATATAAATGGGTATTCGCGTCAAATCTACTACAAAAGCGACCGAAGCGGTAGTCACAATATATTTATTTTTATTTTTTACCAAAACATTTAATAATGCCCCGCGCACCGCTCCACCTGTGCCGATAAGTCCGGCAATAAAACCTGAAACAACTCCTCCTATGATCGTCGCACGAATCCTATTTTTGATTTTTAAATAATGATCGGTCAGTGCCCATAATGAGTACGCGACGAGAAAAATACCAAGCAATCCTTTAAGAATTTCATGCGGAAGATAATTGACAAGATAAGCTCCTATGAACGTCGCAATAACACTCGGTATGCCAAACAATAAAAAAACCTTCATATCCATACCCTTATGGAAATAAAATATGCGAGTCAGATTGCCAAATAAATGAAAAAAGGCAACCAATGTAAGCGCGGTTTTGAAATCAAAGAAAACCAAAGCTATAGGAAGAGACAGAGTCGAAGAACCAAATCCAGCAATAGTTCCAATTATCTCGGCGACAAAAGCACCAAGAAAAAATAATAGCATCATATAATTTACTTTATCACATCGATTTTCGAGATTACTTTTTTTACACTTTACTTACAAATTTTGATGTATACTAAAAAAATTTAAAATTTCCATAAATCTATGAACAAAAATTTCATAATCGGTATTGTTGTTTTGGTTATAATTGCAGGTGGCGCTTTTTTTTATATGAATAGCCAAACTCCGAGTGCAGGTATTACTGAGACAGCAACCAATGACACTGTTGCAACAGAAGAACCGTCAGCTATGGAAAAAGTTGAAACAGCAATGACGGACGAAAATACGAAAGAATTTACTATATCTGCAAGCAATTTTAAATTTGATGTCACTGAAATCAAAGTAAAAAAAGGTGATACCGTCAAAATCATTTTGAATAACGTAGAAGGCATGCACGATTGGGTGATCGACGCGTTTGATGCGCGCACAAAACAGATTTCAACTCAGGAATCAGACACAATAACTTTCGTTG
>CAYNLS010000127.1:0-2993 GCA_964398125.1 uncultured Gammaproteobacteria bacterium | reverse complement strand
TTTGTAAGTTGCGTAAATTCCTATGAGTCCAATCAAGCTCAAAATATACGAATATGCCTGTGTAATGATTTTTGCTGAAGTATAAAAAGATTGAAAAATACGATTAAAAGTGCTGCCTATTCCCGCAAACTTTTGTATAGGTAAACTGATGATGCCTCCCTCCAAAGAACCAAATTGTTTTCTTTGTATTACTGCAATAAAATTTTGTAAATCTTCCGGGTTCCCCCAATCGATTGGTGGATTGGCTTTTGACCTGATGATCAAGAATAAGAAAAAAGATAATCCCAACAAAAATAAAATCAAGGAAATTAATAAAACTTTTGGTTTTAAAGTATTTTCATGATTGATTACTGCAACAGCAATGATGGATGGTATGGCAAGTAAGATAAGATAATGATTGGTCATCGCCAAACCCAAGAGAAACATTGATGCGTAGAAATAGCTGATTGAATTGTTGATAGCAAATTTAATAACAAAAAGTAATATCAATGCATAAAACAAAGTATTAAGTGGATAAACTTCAGTGTAAACCGCATGTGACCAGATGGGGAATGTAAAAGCAAATGTCAATGTAGAAATATATGCAATGAATGGAATGAATTTTTCAAATATACCCATCTTTTCATTTTGTGAAGCCAGATAATTTGCAATCCGATCTCTTTGTTTTTTCTGCTGTTTTTTTGATAATGATTCGTAAGGATTATGATTATTAATATTTTTTACAAATAAGTTTAGGACGGTTAGAACTGATAAATAAAGTGTGAAACTTGAAGCGGCAGCAAAAAAAGCTGAAGAAAGATTGACACGATAGGCGACGCTCCCAATTGGAATATAGGTAAATAAGTGCGAAAGTAATACCCAGATTGGAGAGCCTGGAGGGTGGGGGATACCTAGAGTTGCTGCGGCTGTGATAAGTTCTCCAGTGTCGCCAAAATTGACGGTAGGAGATAATGTGAAAATGTAAAATATGAAGGGAAGTAAGAATGAGAGAATAAAAAAAATATAACGTCGAAGCAATGTTAGATATTTTGACCTCATAAAATACTTAATTGTACAGTAATGTGAGTTCGGCGGGAATCGAACCCGCAACCAACGCCTTAAGAGGGCGCTGCTCTACCAGTTGAGCTACGAACCCTATTTTTTTGTGCTCCCGGGGGGAATCCACCTTCGTCGAGACTTCGGACGGACAAGTCGAACCTCCGGAAACTTATTAACATTGTGCGCTCGGGGAGAGTCGAACTCCCAACCCTCAGTTCCGAAGACTGATGCTCTATCCATTAAGCTACGAGCGCATACTCTCTATTACCAATCAACCTGTGCTCCTTTGCCATCCGTAGTCCCGATGATTATCGGGACGAAGGATGGTATCCATTTTGGCCAAAGGCCAATCAGCCTATGGCTGAAAGCTACGGGAGCTTTATTACTTTCCAATTTGAATATTAAGGTTGTTTAATTATACTATAACCATGACCTTGAATGAAGCTACGTATTTGACTTTCATCATCATTGAAATCCTCATACTATTTGCAGCTGCAACGTACTCAATTTTTTTAGTTTACTCATGGTTAAAAGGAGCACCATTTGTCGGTACTCAGAATAAAGAACTGGATAAAATATTTTCAAGTATTCCGATCACGAAAGGCATGACTTTTCTTGATATCGGATGTGGAGACGGACGAGTAGTGATCTATGCCGTCAAAAAATATAAAGTCAGAGGAATAGGAGTTGATATAAATCCTCTACTCATTTGGGTTGCAAGAATTTCAGCAAGTTGGCAAAAATTGCACAATATAAAATTCTATATTTCCGATATTGAAAACGCCGACTTTGCCACGGCAGATATCATCTATATTTTCCTTTTCCCAAAACTAGTGCAAAAACTGTCAATAAAAATAAAAAAAGAAGTTCATCCGGGAACCTATATTATCTCTCATGCTTTCAAAATAGATTATCTTGAAAAATATCTGTTAAAAACAATTCAGGGCAAAAAGTTTAACACTTTTATCTACTTATTTATCTAAACACTTGTCTGCAGAGTAACTTATCTGTATTCTATATATATGGTTCGCAGGCTGGGAATTTTACTCATAATATTTATTGTTATCTTTATAGCTAATATTTTTTTGGCTTCGGTTATTTATGCCAAAACCGAAAAGGAGATCCGCATCGCAATCATTCTTGATGAGCTTGAAAATCTTGAATTTGATGATACCGACACAAAATATGCAGAGTTTTTTAATGATAAAAATATCAAAGATAAACGTATTGCCGTATTAAAAGCTTTCTTTAGACTGCATGATTCGCCACTCTATGATCATGCGGAATTTATAGTCAAAGTCTCAGATCAATATGAGCTTGATTATCGTTTATTACCTGCAATTGCCATGCAAGAATCCACGGCTTGTAAAGCCATACCAATCAATTCTTATAACTGTTGGGGATGGGGGATTTACGGCACGACAGTTACTCGTTTTGCGTCCTATCAAGAAGGGATTGATACGGTCGCCAAAGGGTTAAAAATAAACTACTTAGATAAAGGATTGAAAACTCCTGAAGAAATCATGAGAAAATATACACCAAGTTCTAGCGGAAGTTGGGCCTATGGAGTAAATACCTTTGTAGATGTGCTGGAGTAATCAAAAATTATTGCACTGAACGAGCGTTTGAGATTTCCTGAGAAAGAGAATATTGAGTACCTTTCTTTTGAGCTCTTGAGGCAAAAAGTGAGCCTCTTTTGGCTTTTTTTGTCATCATGGCTTCCATCCAAGTGCGTGATTCACCGATTTTAAGTCGAATATTTTGCAGGACCCGAAGAAATACTTCAAGCACACGAACATGATAAATACCACTCTTTTCTGGAAGTGATTCAAAGGTTACTTTTTCGATATCTTTTACTTCAGCGGAGAGTGCTTTATCGGCTCTTTTTATCATCTCTACTTCTTCTTTTATCTGTTTGATGAGTTCCTTGATCTCGGCGATTTGTCTATCTTCTT
>CAYNLS010000126.1:1340-3116 GCA_964398125.1 uncultured Gammaproteobacteria bacterium | reverse complement strand
TGCAGACTCGACATCATTAGTTTGTATGAATATGGATGAAGCATCTAGAATCGCCTTTGGATGTTTTGGGTATGCCTATGACCCTATTACTGCCTTAAGATTATTGGGTTTCAAACGTGGGATAGTGACTCACGATATCCACCCCACAAACTATTGGGATCCAAATGAAGCCGGAACTGTTTACCCGATTACTGACTATAACAGACAACGTACAATTGCTCAAGAGGTTTTAGGTCTTGATGAACCAGCAAGAAAGGCAAGTGGTTGTGGTGATACAGTTACAGGTTGTGCGGCCGCAATATGGCCTGATATGCCTATCAGAGAAACAGCGCAGGCAAGTGTTAATGTCGGGACCGCAACATATTGCTCAAACAGCTCATATCCAGCAGTTGTAAATAGTGAAGCGTTTGCAGCAGTTTTAAGTGGGCAAATTTAAAAAGTTAATTCATTTTTATTTACTTGCTATAATATCAAGATTTACTATACTAAGACTATTATGAAAAAAACCGCACTGATCACAGGAATTTTAGGTCAAGACGGACCATACTTAGCAAAATTACTTCTTGAAAAAGATTACAAAGTTTACGGTCTCATGCGACGCTATTCTAAACCCAATTTTGAACATCTCGATTATCTTGGGATTACAGATAAAATTGACTTTGTCGAAGGTGATCTTGCCGATGAAGCATCACTCATAAACGTAGTTAAATCCATCCGTCCACAGGAGGTATACAATCTGGCCGCACAATCTTTTGTTGGCGCCTCTTGGGAACAGGCCAAAATCACAACGGAAATAAATGCAGTCGGAGTGCTCTATTTATTAAATGCAATAAAATATTTTTCCCCAACTGCAAAGTTTTATCAGGCGTCGACCTCTGAAATGTTTGGTCTTTCCAATGATGACGGTTATCAGGACGAGAATACTTGTTTTCACCCACGTAGTCCTTACGGAGTTTCAAAAGTCTACGCCCATTGGATGACAGTAAACTTCCGTGAATCGTACAACCTTTTTGCCGTAAGCGGAATTTTATTTAATCATGAGTCTCCTATTCGAGGTATTCAATTTGTTACTCGAAAAATCACAGACGGCGTTGCCAAAATTAAACTGGGCTTGGCAACTGAACTAAGACTTGGTTCTCTTGAACCAAAGCGCGACTGGGGATTTGCCGGAGATTATGTACAAGCTATGTGGATGATGCTTCAGTCTGAACAACCTGCTGATTATGTTATCGCGACAGGACAAACACACAGTGTGCAGGAATTTGTAGAACTGGCATTTAAATCTGCAGGACTTGATGACTGGAAAAAATACGTAAAAAATGATCCAAGGTTTAAAAGACCGGCAGAAGTTCCTCATCTTTGTGGAAAGGCTGATAAAGCTAGAGAAAAACTTGGCTGGACTCCAAAGTATTCAGCAGAACAGGTAGTTGAAGAAACATTGAAAGAATTAGGGGAATGAAAAAAAATTATTGAAATCCTTTTTCTTTTTTTATTGCTTTAAAACCTCTTGAAACAACTGCTTTATCAACATGCCAATCTGATGCAAGTTGACTTTGTTTTATTGCTCCCCCCATTATCTCAACCCAATGCCGCAAAAAATATTTTCTTCTTTGCTGTGGAGACATTTTTGGTTTAGGGGATCTGGGCTCTTGGTGAATAAATATATAACCAACTGTTGCTGCAAGCTTGTTAATTGTTTCATTGTTTTTAATTCCAAGAATTTCTTTAACTTCAGAGCGGGTTTTTTTTATTCGATGTTTTTTCAATTTTGATAAA
>CAYNLS010000126.1:506-1330 GCA_964398125.1 uncultured Gammaproteobacteria bacterium | reverse complement strand
CCAAAAGTCAGTTTTGAGGAGCTTGTCAAAATGATGGTCGAGGCTGATATTAAAAGGTATGAAAAGGTCAAGTAGTTCGGTCTTTATTTATCTTGTTTATTTTTTAATATTTATTCTTTCTCACCTTTATTTTTCCCGGGATCAAATATTCAGACCTCTCGGAGATAATATTACCTATCTTATTGGCGCTGAAAGTTTTTATTACGATCATGATTTTGTCGTTGATGATCAAGATTTCACTAGACTTAAATCAGATCACCCAAAAGCAGACGCCGGTCATATCCCGATCATCGGTAAAGAAACATCGTCAGGTATGCATGGCGTCTCAAAACCACTCATTTTCATGATGTATATGTCATTTTTTACACCTATCAAAGATGAATTGTTGCGGGCTCTGACGGCAAATAGTATTCTTTTATTTTCCTGGTTTATGATTCTGTATTTTTTGGTAAAACGTGTGCGTGATAAATGGAGTTCACATGCTGTTGCAGCAACACTTTTTACAATACTTATTTTTTTGAGCCAGGCAAATTTTTATTTAAACATCTTTCATCCCGAAATATTTATTAATACACTTGTGATAGTAAGTTCACTTCCACTTTTTATCGCTGATAATTCTTCTAAAAAACGATATTTTTATATTTTTTGTGGCTTCATCGGATCATTGCTTTTTTCAGAAAAACAGTTGGCGCTGTTTTTTCCGCTTGTCACGGCAGTTTATCTTTTCCTTTCATATAAAAACAAGGCTTTTTTTTTGTATTTCTTCGGGCTTTTTTGAGTAGGTCTGTTTACGATTTTTTTTTCTTTAGTTTTATACGCTACTT
>CAYNLS010000126.1:0-496 GCA_964398125.1 uncultured Gammaproteobacteria bacterium | reverse complement strand
GAAGCAGTAGTCTTTAAACCTCAAGGAACGGCTGAAATCTTTACATTTCCCGGTAGATTTATAGCCAGATTTATTGAATATTTTTTTGGAAGAAATATTGGCGTTTTTGTATACAATGCGCCTTTCTTCATTTATATAGCTATTTTTATATATTTTTTAATTACAAAAAAAAGAAAAATATTACAATTTTCACCTGTGTTCTTATATCTCTTTACTTATTTTCTCGTTGTTTCGCCTTACTATTCTTATGGCGGAGCAACATCATTGGGCAACCGATATTTTTTTCAAATTTATGTTTTTGTAATATTTTTGATAATTCTTTCAACTTTAAACCTTTCAAAAATTATTGAAAGATATGCAGTAATATTTTTGTTTATTGGCACGATATCTTTCTCAGGTCTGGTTTATATAGGTTACTATCACCTATTTCCAAGTGCCATCAAAGATCATCTGATCGTGCCCGAACATAGAAGAATATTTTCGATATTTCCGCGTG
>CAYNLS010000125.1:0-3117 GCA_964398125.1 uncultured Gammaproteobacteria bacterium | reverse complement strand
GATTATCAAAAACTTCTTGAGCTTATTAAACCCTTCACTGATCAATATGTAGAAATCATTTACGATAAGGATGAATTGACTTTGATTGTCGAAGAAGAAACATGGAAAAATTTGTCGGCCAAAATTACTTCAATAAAAATTGATGATCCGATCGCAAGAATCACTTGTGAAGTAAAAGAGTCTACAGTGACAGGATATCTTTTGGCATTACTTAAAAAGCTTTCGCCAGCAAATGTCAGTGTTTTTGTTCAAGGTGCTTTCACGACCGATCATATTTTTGTATATTTTAAAGATCTGGAAAAGGCACTGAAAATTTTAAATGAAATTAAAACTCACGATATCGAACTTTAGTATTTAATTATGAAAAAAATACCGCTTGATAAAGCTAGAAAAATGATGTTTGAGATATTAAAAACATCAGGAGCAGGAGATCATGATGTGAAGATCATGACCGATATGCGTCTTGAATATGATTTTCATCAAAATACATTTTCCGGATTTCAGGAGATTGAAGGCAGTATAAAAGAATTGATCGCCTCAAAAGATATAAAGCATAAAATTGTCGTTGATAAACCGGCCATGAAGCTTATCGATGCGCAAGGACGTTCGGCGAAACTTGTCGGTATGGATGTTTGCGATCTAGTAATAAAAATGGCAAAACAAAACGGCATTGCGCTTGTCGGTATATACAACTCTACTTATCATGGTATCTTAGAAACTTATGCACGTAAGATTGCGGCTAATGATTTAATAGCGATTGTATCTGCCAATGGAGGTCCACAGGGAGTCGTGCCTCATAACGGCGCAAGTGATATATTCGGCACAAATCCGTTGAGCTATGGCATACCATCTGACGGTCTGCCAATAATATTTGACGGGGCAACCGCGAAATATGCTTATGGATCAATACGTTTAGCAAAAGAAAAAGGTGAAAAATTACCTGAAAAATCATACATCACAAAAGAGGGGAGTTATACCACTGATCCCAAATTGGCAATCGCGATCGTACCTTTTGGAGAACACAAAGGATATGCTGTAAATTTACTTCTTGAAATACTGACCGGCACTTTTGTAAGGGCCAAGATGGGATTAAAAACTAAAACTGAAAAAGATTTAGGTAGTTTTTTTATTGCGATTGACCCGTCATTTTTTATGCCGATTACTGAATTTAAAAAATCGGTTTCTCAACTTATTTCCGATATCCAAAAAATTAAACCGATAGAAAAGGGGACTGAGATGAAAATTCCTGGATATAACGGAGAAAAAGCGAAACAGCGTATGATCAAAGAAAATGTAATTGAAGTTGAGGATCGCATCTGGGAGGAATTTCAGGAAAAGTATAAGAAATATTGTGGGTGATAGATTTGAGATAAATTTATTTTAAATCTCGGAGAAAAACCAGACGAATCTTATTTTTAGCCAAATATTTTAAGTCTTAACGAGTTAAAAAAATCTAAAATCTGTTCAATGATATTTTTTTGTCTTACTACTTCTTTTTGTAGCGCTTCCTGTTCTTTTTGAAGTTTTTCCACCTCTGCCCTCAACTCCTCATAGTCCTGATCGACTGTTTCAGTTGGGCTTATATAAAAAGTGGTTGGATATTGAATATTATCAGAAGCATCTGTAGGGTCAGGTGCGTACGAAGGAGCCCGAGTTACAGCGGGGCTCGTAGGTAATTCGATAAAACTTGTATCGTATGGAGTCGCATCCGTGTTATTGTATAACATCCATTCTACTCGAATAGTGCCTTGCTGAAGAGTTGTAAAAGGCTCAACATACAATTCTAAATATCCACCCTCCGGTATTGACTGGACTTTATCTTTATTTAATTGAGTTATATCTATGGCTAAACATGAGGCTCCGCCAGCTACACAACTAGCTAGCTTTTCGAGATGATAATCAACTTCTGGAATAAATGCTTCATAATGGGTTGTATCATCAGTACTAGTAAATTTTAAATATGTTCGAAACTCTTCATCTCGTAAGTCTATTAACCGATCGTACTGTTGGGTAGCAGAATTGTATTGAGATTCATAAATGATGATTTTTATCTTGTTGATATCTGCAAAATCTTTGATATCTGGAAAGCGCAATCCTGCACTTACTATACCGTTCTGTAAGTCAGAGTAGCCCGCTTCGAAAGATCCAGTAGTGTCTCGCGCAAGAATGATTTGAGCGGAAAAAATAATCGTAATAAAGATAAAGAATGAAACTGAATATTGAAAAAATCTCACAAAGATATTGTAACAAATTTGTTTATTATTTTCAGTAGCAATGCTATAATTCTATGTTCGTTCCTAAAAATTTTACACCTCCAAATCTTGAAACCGAATGTACGCAAATGGATCGAAAAAAAATGGCCTTTCAAAAAAGTGTATTTCTCAAATAAACAACTTCCTAAAGGATTTAAAAAAGAACTAAAAATAAGTCACAGCTAATTATTCTTTTGGGACCAAATACATGGGACCTGCCTGCATCATGCCAAAAATATGAATATCTCCTCTTGCAACTCTATCTGGGTCAGAAAGTACTTCTCTTGCATAACTTAATATATTCTCTTTCGTAGCCATTTGCTTTCGCTCAGCTAAAAATTGAAAAAATGAGCTCATCATCCAGGATGTCAACTCAAGTCTATCGGGTTCAGCGGTTGTATCAAACCTTTCAGGATTTTGAGGATCATATGGATCGATAATAAAAGCAACTGGAGTTAATGGATCTTTTACACATACTGCTGCGTGTGTAACTAGCTGACTAGTATAACCTTCCATGTCGCGATAAGTCATACTGGGTACAACAGAACGGTCTTTTTTTGATAAATGTGTCGACATGGTAAACAAAATCGGCGATCTTTCTAAAACCGGAACTAAACGTCCCATAAAATCATCGACAGTAGCGCGACCTTCCTGACCGGCAAGATGATCTACATCAAATCCAAACCGGTCCGCAAGCCCCTTAACTTGGTCATCTGATAAAGGCGATCTTGTATCAACAACCTGCTGCATCAATACATCTCCATCCTGTTGAGTAATGGATGCTCCAGCAAGCTTTAACCAGTTATAAGCACTACAAGCAGAACAAACAGACTTAATTTCCGGTGGTTGTTTAAGTAGTTCGTGA
>CAYNLS010000124.1:1042-3139 GCA_964398125.1 uncultured Gammaproteobacteria bacterium | reverse complement strand
TATATTGTTATTATGCCGCTAGCAATTTCATTGCGTAGCGGTATAGATTTAAATTGCAGTGTACTACAAATTGTAGTAATATTTTACTAATTATCTAATTTAAATATCTATGAAAAATAAATCGATAAAATCTAAAGAAAATGGAGGACCTACTGAATCAGGTCCTTTGGACAAATTTAAAAATAAGAGGACTTTGATTGGTATAGCGATACTAGGGATTGTTCTTGTAATATCATATTTCTTTAAAGGAGTATTTGTCGCTGCAACTGTAAATGGACAGCCAATCAGTAGATTAAGTGTCATTCAGAAATTAGAAAAACAAGGAGGTAAAAATACTCTTGACTCACTTGTTACTGATACACTCATAAAAAATGAAGCGAAAAAGAAGGGAATTATTATATCGGAAGATGAAGTAAATCAGGAAATTAAAACAATTGAAGCTTCGGTTACGGAGCAAGGTGGTACACTTGAGCAGGCACTTCTTCAGCAAGGAATGACTAAAGAAAGTCTAAAGGACAATATAAAAAACCAAAAAATAATTGAAAAACTTTTCGCGGATAAGCTAAAAGTAACTGATGCAGAAGTGAATAAGTACATTGCCGAGAATGAAACCACCATTCCGGAAGGAAAAGAAGCTGAAACAAAAAAACAGATAATGGACCAGTTAAAACAACAGAAATTCCAGCAGGAAGCCCAGGCATGGGTTACCTCCCTTAAAACAGCAGCTAATATTAAGTACTATGTAAATTACTAAATAGAAAGAAGGTGAGTACTATGAAATGTTCTAAATGTGGAATGGAAGCAAAAGGCTGGAAGTGTGCTATCTGCGGTGAGGAGTCAGATACTCATGACGCAAATCACAGGCATGGCGAACCTGCATCGGATCGAAACTGTATGCCGAAATGCACCGGTTGTGGTCAGGCTGAAGCTTTGTGTACTTGTAAATAAAATCTAGGCTTAAACTTGTAACTTCGCTTTCCGCAATGTCATTGCATTTATAACAACAATAACTGATGACAAACTCATAAGCAGTGCTCCAACTGCCGGAGTCAGTGTAAACCCGAGAGGTATAAAGAGCCCAGCGGCTGCCGGAATAGCAAGCACGTTATATCCCACCGCCCAGAACAGATTCTCAACCATCTTTCTATACACTTTTCGGGAAAGAATAATGAGCCTGACAATATGTTGCGGATTACTTTGGGTAAGCACAATATCACCGGCTTCAACTGCAACATCGGTACCGGTGCCTATCGCCACTCCCGCATTGGCTTGAGTGAGCGCGGGCGCATCATTTACTCCATCACCCGCCATTAAAACGATATTGCCCTTATCTTGCAGTTCTTTGATGTGTTTATACTTATCTTCCGGTAAAACTTCGGCAAAAACGTCATCTATACCCAGTTCTTTGCCGATTGGTGCTGCTGCTGCCTTTGTATCTCCCGTGAGCATTGCCACTTTAACTCCCAGTTTGTGAAGTTCGTCCACAGCTTGACGAGACTCGTTTTTAACCTCATCGCTTAAGCCCAAAATTCCTAATATCTTTTGCTCGCTCGCAGCAAAGACCGGTGTTTTACCTCCTTGAGAAAAGGTATCGATGATTTTTTGAGCGGCCGACGTCATAAGACTTTTCGTTTCCATCAAGCGCTGGTTACCGACAAAATACTTTTTACCGTTAACCAAGCCTTCCATGCCCATTCCGGCCAGGTTTTTAATATTTTCGGCTTCGTCAAATGCAATCTTTTTATCCTTAAGATACGACACTATTGCCATTCCAATAACATGTGAAGATTGGCTTTCGATACTGCCCACTGCGGATAGTAATGTATCTCGGTCTCCATCTAAGACTTCGGTATCTGTTACTCCGAACTCTCCGCGTGTCAAAGTGCCGGTTTTATCAAATACCACATAGTCGGCACTTTTTACTATTTCAATCTTTGCCATGTCTTTGATAAAGACTCCGTTATTTACCGCCAACTTGGTTGCGATCGTAGACACCGTAGGGATAGCAAGTCCAAGTGCATGAGGACAAGCAATCACCAGAACAGTTATAGCCATTGTTGCGGCAAATACAAGAGGTTGTCCAACGATTAGTGACCA
>CAYNLS010000124.1:0-1032 GCA_964398125.1 uncultured Gammaproteobacteria bacterium | reverse complement strand
GCAAAAAACGCCACCAGGAGAGCCGAAAATGTCAATACTTTAGAGGCGCGGTCAGCCAGCTTTTGCACCGAAGGCTTGGTCTGTTTGGCAGAAGCGATCAGATTTTGAATTTGACCGATGGTCGATGATTCACCTACTCGGAGTAATTTGACTTCAACCGATCCGTCAATACTTATCGCACCGGCAACAACCGGTGACCCGGTTGATTTCTCAACCGGTTTAGACTCTCCAGTGATATGCGCTTCATTGAAATTACCACTCCCTTTGAGTATTTCTCCATCAGCCGGTACTTTTTCACCCGGTTTGACGATAACTATATCCCCTTCTTTGAGTGAAGCAATCTCAACTTCTTTCACTCCATTTTCAGTTTTTAAATGAGCCTCTTTTGGCAAAAGTTTCGCAACTTCCTGAAGTGCGTCACCTGCAGCAGACGATGATTTTGCCTCCAAAAAATGACCAAATAAAAGTACCCAGATAAGCGTTGATATTTCCAGATAAAATTCTACTTCGATAGCAGGTATAAAAGTTGACGCAGCAGAAAATAGATATCCGGCGCCAACACCCAAGGAAACCAGCGTCATCATTCCAAACTGACGAGACTTAACTTCATGACTCGCATGTTGAAAAAAAATCAAGCTGAAGTAAAAAATGATCGAAGCAATCCCAAACTCTACATAAGGCCTAAAAACAAAATCAGGAGCGCCTAAAAATTTTACTGCCGGCTCTGAAAAAAAGGCCAGTGGAACCAAAAGGGAAGTTACAATAAAAAATCTGTGTAAAAAATCACTTGCCGCCTCGGGAGTGGCCATCATACTTTCATGATCATGATGCATATGTTCTCCATGAATCTCGGATGTGCCTCCTTTTTTTAAAACAAGATCCATGCCACATTTCGGACATCTGCCGGGCGTGTCTGACTGCACTTCAGGATGCATCGGACAGGTGTATATTGGATTATTTTTAATTTGATGATCATGGTTCATATGATTATTATAACTGCCAAAAGATTACCTTTTATAAAACCTTCCTTCT
>CAYNLS010000123.1:1556-3157 GCA_964398125.1 uncultured Gammaproteobacteria bacterium | reverse complement strand
TGAAGTCGGCGACAACAGGCATGACACATTTTTTGAGATGATGGGCAACTGGTCACTTGGGGATTATTTTAAAAAGGAACAACTAAACTACTTGTTCACTTTTTTGACTGACCATGATGAAGGGATTGGACTTGATCCTAAAAGATTATACGTTACCGTTTTTGAAGGTAATGATCAAATAGCGCGTGATGATGAAAGTATTGAAATCTGGAAAAAAATATTTGATAAAACTGGTATAAAAGCAGCAGTTGGTGAACGAATATTTTTATATGACGCAAAGAAAAACTGGTGGTCGCGTGCTGGTGTACCTGAAAATATGCCTCCCGGTGAGCCAGGTGGACCAACAAGCGAAGTATTTTACCGATTTAACGATATAAAACATGACCAAAAGTTTGGTGACGAATGTCATCCCAACTGTGATTGTGGACGATTTATCGAAATTGGTAACTCGGTTTTTATGACTCATAAAAAATTACCAGATGGCACCTTCGAAGAACTTCCTAAAAAAAATGTAGACTTTGGTGGAGGACTTGAAAGACTTCTTGCATCTGCAAACAACGATCCGGATATTTTTATAACTGATGTTTTTTTACCAATCATAAATCAAATCGAAAAAATCACAGCCAGTAAATATTCTAAAGATAAAAATAAACCGACTATCCGTATAATCGCCGATCATATAAAAACCGCAGTATTTATCATAAAAAATGACGTTTTTCCCTCAAATAAAGAACATGGTTATGTTTTGAGAAGATTGCTCCGTCGTGCCTTACTTAAACTCCGAACTTTGAAATCCGACTTCCAGCCAAAAGATGTCTCCGCGATTGCAACAGCAGTGCTTGCGACTTATGAAAATATTTATTTTGACAAAAAAAATGATGAGGAAAAAATTTCAAATATCATTCATGAGGAAATGAAAAAATTTGATGCGAGCATAAATAAAGGATTAAGAGAGATCGAAAAAATGCAAACTGTTGATGCAAAGGCCGCATTTGACCTTTATCAAACATATGGTTTTCCACTTGAACTCACTGAAGAAATTTTGAAAGAGCGTGGACACAAAGTCGATCGCAAAGCATTTTATGAAGCGTTTAATAAACATAAGGAACTTTCTCGTACCGCAAGTGCCGGAAAATTCAAAGGCGGACTCGCGGATCACAGCGAACAAGTAATAAAATATCATACTGCGACTCACCTCCTTCATCAGGCGCTGTTTGACGTTCTTGGAAATAATGTAAGACAAGAAGGATCAAATATCACAGGTGAAAGACTTAGATTTGATTTCATAAACTCTACAAGACCAACTGATGATGAAATTAAAAAAGTTGAAGAAATAGTTAATAAAAAAATTAAAGAAGAATTACCTGTCAATTTTAAAATTCTTACAAAATCAGAAGCTGACAAAGTCGGAGCCAGATCATTTTTCAAAGAAAAATACGGAGATCAGGTGAAAGTGTATTATATTGGTGCCGATGATAATAATATTAAAAGTGCTTATTCAAAAGAATTTTGCGGCGGACCTCACGTAAAAAACACCAAGGAAATTGGAAAACTGAAAATCGATAAGTTTAAAAAAATCGGCAGTAATTTATACAGAATTT
>CAYNLS010000123.1:0-1546 GCA_964398125.1 uncultured Gammaproteobacteria bacterium | reverse complement strand
AAATTATCTAAGAGATATGTGCCCGTTTGGATCTGAAATATATTCTAATCGTAAAAACCCCAATACATAATTTAAAAAATATTTTATGAAGAAAGATACAATTCAATTTACGGAGTTTGCGAAAATGGATGTTCGTGTCGGTGAAGTTAAAAATGCTTCAGTAGTAGAAAATTCAAGTAAACTTATTGAGCTAACTGTAGATCTTGGTCAAGATTATGGAACAGTAACAATCTTTACCGGTATGCAGAAATGGTATACTCCGGAAAATTTTATTGGAAAAAAATTCTTATTTGTTGCAAATCTGGAACCTAGAAAAATGATGGGAAAGGAATCTCAGGGAATGATTATGTCTGTCGACAAAGATGGAATTCCGCTTCTTATTGAGGTAAAAAATGAATATGACGCAGGGCTTCCTGTAATTTGATTGACAAATACTTATTTGTACTTTAAAGTTATAGGCATGGCAAAAACTACAAAATCTTCTGAAAAACCGACAATGGAATCAATGATGATGCGTTTGAGTCAACAGTTTAACCTTCTTGCAGTACTACTTATAGCACTTTTTCTTTTTCAAGCCTATACATTTTATAAAGTTAAAACCATTGAAAAGACTGGAGTGACGGCAGGAACTGCACCACAACAAGCTGATTCTCCACTGACTAATGAAAAACTTATATCTTATGCTGAAGAATTAAAACTTGATAAAAATAAATTCGAGCAATGTTTGACCGGTGGCGGCAAAAAAGATGCAGTATCTAAAGATGCTGCTCAAGGAGCCGAGCTTGGAGTCCAAGGAACACCGGGATTTTTCATAAACGGAAGATTTTTGGCCGGTGCATTTCCTTTCGAGGCTTTTAAGGAAATTATCGATAAAGAAATTGCTGGCACTGCCACAAGTGTCTGTACCGATTATTCGGAAGACATGCAACAATATTGCAACGATCCAAATAATATCGGATTTAATCCCGAACCAAAAGAAATCTCGATAGGCAATTCTCCTGTTCGCGGTAAAGCAGATGCAAAGGTAACGATCGTTGAGTACTCGGATTTTGAATGTCCATTTTGTATTCGAGCTTTTCCGACAGTACAACAGATTGAAAAAACATACCCGAATGATGTAAAAATCGTTTATAAACATTTTCCTCTGACCAATATTCATCCTCATGCCCAAGCTGCTGCAGAAGCATCGATATGTGCTGCCGAGCAGGGGAAATTCTGGGAATATCACGACAAACTTTTTACTCTGGAAGCTCAAGGATAAAAACCTATTTGACAAACAACCCTTCCTTGATTAAAGTATAGCTACACATTTTCAAGGGAATCGTGGTGAAATTCCACGGCTGTGCCGCAACTGTTATAGCCAGATTACTTGATTCTTGTGTTTTGTCCCTTCGAGCAAAGGAAAGATTTTTTTATGATTTAAATCTTCAAGCCTTACGCTCGATAGGAAAAAACCTATGAGCACCGAAACTTCAGTCGCCATTCCAGTTGAGTATTTGCGTAAACCGCCAGGCAAATTCGGCCAAGATCTTGCACATATAAACAC
>CAYNLS010000122.1:0-3164 GCA_964398125.1 uncultured Gammaproteobacteria bacterium | reverse complement strand
ATCTTCTGGCGGAAAAGGTGAAAAG
Source organism: uncultured Gammaproteobacteria bacterium (assembly GCA_964398125.1). Lineage (GTDB taxonomy): Bacteria > Patescibacteriota > Microgenomatia > UBA1406 > GWC2-37-13 > CAYNLS01. The sequence goes on along the minus strand of CAYNLS010000122.1, from coordinate 3,139 downwards.
TTAAAAGATGCAATCAAAGATTTAGAGAAAAAAGGTTTTGACCAGTTTATCATTGAGGAAATGCTGCCGCACAAGTCCACCGAGGAAAAATATATTGCAATCGAGAGAACGCGTGATGGGATGACTGTCAGTTATTCAAAAAAAGGAGGAATTGATATAGAGAGCCATGCTGATAATGTTAAAAGAATTGTCATTCCTGCGAAAGCAGGAATCCAGGTAAAAAAGTGGATTCCGGATCGCGCTTCGCTTGTCCGGAATGACGATGATGCAGGGCGAGAAGTCGCAAAAGAATTAGAGATAGACATCGATATTTTAAAGCGAATGCGGGAATTTTGCGATAAATATTATGTATCTTTTTTAGAAATAAATCCAATCGTTATTCAAAATAAAAAAATTTATTTTTTGGATTTAGCAGTTGAGGTTGACGGCACTGCACAATTTTTCATACAAAATGGCTGGAGCGAAGACGATATAGTTTCTGAAAGACACAAATCTGATGAAGAGATTGCGGTTGCGGCTTTAAATAAAAAAAGTCAAGCGGCATTGTCATTGACTCTTTTAAACCCAAATGGCACTATTTGGGTACTTCTCTCAGGCGGGGGAGCGAGTATAACACTTGCCGACGAGGTAAATAATCTTGGATTCGGACGCGAACTTGGCAATTACGGAGAGTATTCCGGCAATCCAAATGCCGATGAGACATATATCTATACATGTGAGGTTTTACGGCTCATGCTAAAGAGTAATAAACGTCGTTTAATATTAATTATCGGCGGGGGAGTTGCCAATTTTACCGATGTCAGGATCACCTTTAAAGGCATCATTAAAGTACTTGAAAAATACAAAAAAGATTTGAAAAAAAAGCAAATAAAAATATTTGTTCGCCGTGGGGGACCGCATGAAAAAGAAGGACTTGAAGCAATAGAGGAGTGGTTAAAGCAAAATGGGATTGATGGCTTGGTAGCAGGGCCCAATCTCCCATTAAACGAGATTGTAAAAGCGGCAATTAAAGATTTAAAAAAATAATAATATGCTTGATATAAATAAACTCAGAAAAACAAAACACTCTGTAATAGCGCTAGGTTCACATGCTCCTATTCTCCAGTCAATGCTTGATTTTGAATATCTATCCGGTCACACAGAACCCAGTCTAAAAGCTATAATTACAACTGGTCGAAAATATGTACGAATGTTTTTTGGCAAAAAAGAAGTTTTAATTCCGGTTTATGAATCTGTTTTAAAATTGCCACTGGAAATAAAAAACAACACTACTCTTTTTGTCAATTTGTCTTCTGCCCGTCGCGTGCTCTCCTCCACTTTGGAACTGATTGATAGTATTCCCAATCTTATGGGAGGGACTGTTTTTGCAGAAAACGTGCCTGAAAAACACAGTATTGAGCTTTATCATTATGCGCAAAAAAAAGGCGTATTCATTGTTGGACCGGCCTCTGTCGGACTTTTGATTACAAATAAACTTAAGCTTGGGGCAATTGGAGGCACACAAGCCAGACAACTCATTGATTCAAAGGTATTTACTTCACATGGTAATGTAGCAGTATTTTCTTCATCAGGGGGTATGACAAATGAGCTCATAAGACTCACCTCTCAAGCAGGTAAGCGAGTTTCATTTTCGCTGTCTTTTGGTGGTGACCGATTCCCTCTGTGCACCCCGGTTGAGGCACTTTTGGCTGCTGAAAAAGATACAGAAACGACTAATATTATTTATTTTGGCGAGCTTGGCGGTTATGATGAATATGAACTTGCAGATCTTATCAAAAAGAAAAAAATTAAAAAACCTGTTCTTGCTTATATTGCCGGAACAATCTCAGATATGTTTGAGACTCCGCCGCAGTTTGGACACGCCAAAGCCATGGCCAGCCGAGGTGAAGAGACGGCTCAAGCAAAAGCACAAGCATTACGAGCGGTTGGAGTGCAGGCGACAAATTCTTTTACAGAGTTTCTTTCCTTAGTAAAAAAAATTCCTTCAAGAAAACAGGCTGAAGCGGAAGCAAAACTGGATGAGGTTGAAAATCGACATCAAGCACTTTTTATAAACAGTATTTCTCATGATGATGAAGAAGGATCTGTAAGAATAGTTGGTGAAGATCTACTCAAATTATCAGAGCAATCATTCGGATTCATCGTTGCCTCAATGCTCCTTGGAAGAAAAGTAAAATCCAAAGAGTTTGCCGAAGTTGTAGAGTTTGTAATGAAATTGCTTGTCGATCATGGACCCTATGTCTCTGGTGCTGTAAACACCATGATAGCTGCTCGTGCCGGTAAAGACCTGGTTTCGTCACTTGCAAGTGGACTACTAACAATCGGACCAAGGTTTGGTGGCGCTATAAATCAGGCCGCAAAACATTGGTTTGAAGGAGTGAGAGATGAAGTTGAGCCATACATTTTTGTAGAAAATATTGCAAAATCAAGAAAGCGGATTTCCGGTATCGGACACAGAAAATATCGTATAGACAACCCCGATCCCAGAGTTAAAGCAATTTTGAAATTTACCGACAAACTTGAGAATAAAAAGTACACTGACTTTGCTTTGGGAGTACAAAAAGTCACTACTGCCAAAAAGGGAAATCTGATTTTGAATGTCGATGGCGCTATTGCGGCGGTACTTTTGGATATTTTGTCCGAGTATGAAAAACTTTCTTCTTCCAAGCTTGAAGAGCTAATTGAAATTGAGTTTTTCAATGCTCTTTTTGTACTTTCACGAAGTGTTGGTTTTACTGCTCATTATTTAGATCAGCGCCGGCTTGACGAGGGATTATTCAGATTATCTCCAAGCGATATTTCCTCTGTATAATTACTCATGTTTAACTTTGAGATTACTGCTCGTTTAAAAAAAACCCGCGCTCGCACCGGCATTTTCCATACTCCTCATCATGATCTTGAGACTCCAGAATTTGCGATTGTAGCCACAGACGGTCAGTTAAAGTCAATCGCAAACGAATTCTGGCCGAAAATTCCCTCACAGTACGTCATCGTAAACACCTTTCATATCAGTAATAAACATGCAAAAGATAAGGAAGAAAATGTAACGATTCTTGATCGTGTACACGAAAAAGGCGGGAAACATTCATATATGAAATTAAAAAATAGAACGATTGCTTGAGATAGCGGAGGTTTTCAA
>CAYNLS010000121.1:1734-3187 GCA_964398125.1 uncultured Gammaproteobacteria bacterium | reverse complement strand
TTCATTCTTGCAGCAGCCAACATATGGCTCAGTAAATATTTTTGATTTGGATGACTGTTTCTTGTCGGCCACAAGCTGGCATGCTAGAGAGTTTCAACTCCTGGAAGAAAATGAAGTACTTCGTGAACAAGGTGTAAATATCACTGCCCAAAAAGCGAAAGAAATATATGAATTATCAAAAATTCTGATACCTCAAGTGGCAGAAAAAGAGCCAAGATATACACCAAGGCTTAATCTTACTCTATTAAGCATTTACGTCGATGCGTCGCGGGAAGCGCAAATGAAAGAAACACCCGAAGAAGAGGTGTGGGCCGAACTATTAAAGTGGCGCGAATTGATCAATAGTCAAGTAGGTGAACACGGAGAAAGAGCATTAAATGCTTACGCCATAAACTCGACAATTCAATCAATCTTTGAAAATAACCCACCTGCCGATTTTGTTTACCGAGATTTCGTCCAGGACGTTCTATCGTCTTCAGGAGAACACGACATTAGAATTATCACAACCAGAGGAAAAATAGAAGGTCCTTTGGGACAAGTATACAAATTGCATTCGAGCGGAATAATGCGTCTGAGGTCAATAACCGGATGTGTTGTCGATTTAGTAGTTTATTCAAACGATGTTAAGGCGGAAGCATTAATTACGATTATGAAAATCCTGCCGGGGATTGCCGGAAGACAAATCAGAGTATTTGATGACAATCCCGTTGAGATTATGCCTTATCTTGAAGTTGCCAGAAATTTAGGCGCGCCAAATATAGAGATAGTTCAGGTAAGTCATCCGGATGCAAAAAGAAAAGATTTTAATCCGGGGATAGAACCCACCCACGAATATAAGAGGGGAGCAACATACTTTAAACATTATTCCTGGCGTCATACAGCCGTATCCACATGAAGATAAGCTAGGAGATTCTAACGACGATAAAATCATTATTAGGTCATTAAACCTTGTACAAAGAATGTCAATTTTCAATTTTCGGTAGATGACTGAACAAAAAAGACATAATCGAGCAGAAGAAAAGATTGTTTTAGAAAAAGAAAGTTCAAATCCAGATTTTGAGCGGGAATTTGATGTCCATATAGATTTAACATTGGGAGGAAAGCACTATGGTTTTGTCGTTTACAAATTTTTCTATCGAATAGGTGAAACACGAGCTACTGTATTGGGGAGATATGCGGGAGATAGTATAGGAGTTAATGACGATAATGAACGTGACAGAATAACTGCGGCGTATGGTAGAAGTGCGTTAGATCTAGCAAAGAAACATATTCAAAACCATCACTCTGAAGTTAAAAAAATTATTATCCAACCTGAAGAGCTAAGAATTGGCGGAGTTTATGGACCCGAATTTGTTGCCTGGAACAAAGAAGGTACGACTGTTGAAAGAGAAAATGCGTGAGTAAGAATAAAGTCGTAAATATCAAGATTAAAAGGGGAGGCCAAAAGTAAAAA
>CAYNLS010000121.1:0-1724 GCA_964398125.1 uncultured Gammaproteobacteria bacterium | reverse complement strand
CAACCTGAGGAGCTAAGAGTTGGCGGAGTTTATGGACCTGCATACGTTGCTTGGAGTAAAGAAGGTACGACGACGCATCTATAAAAAAGATGACTGAGCAAGAGAAAAATACTGAAGGGCAAAATATTCACGAAAGCCTTTGGGCGAAAGTTTCGAGTTTACTCGAACAAAAGCCGGATTTTGTGCAATTTCCACCAGACAGAGTGGTTATTCCGGATTCATTACAGGAAAGAAGGGCTGAGTTACTTAATACATGTTTTGATGGAGGTAATGATCCATCTGAAGATTGGAAAGAAGTATTTTTGCAGCTTTTTGAGGTGAACCCAAATAATATTCATCTTTGGATGAGATATGGCAATGCGATGGTCGGGAATAATTACCCAAGAGCGATTAGATGTTGGGAAAGAGCTTTGGAGATTGACCCTAATAGGCCTGGACTATTGGTTAGTTTCGGTTATCTGTATGCCCAATATGGCCAAAATCAAGAAGGTCAATCACGTGAGAGCAAATGGGAAACAGCAAAAAGTTACCTCAGAAGGGCCATGGATCTTAATCCGGAATTATATTCTGCGTGGCACAGATTAGGCGTTTTTTTTGAAAATGAAATGCTTTTAGACGAAAGAATAAATTCAAGTCATGCATATTATTGTTATATGGAAACACTGAAAATTAATCCTGATTATGTTCCATCATTAATAAAGTTAGGATGGCTTCTCGCAAGAATCGGCAAAATAGACGAAGCAGTTGCCAGACTCCGAAAAGCAATTAAGCTTGATCCTGACTGCCTAAAGTCAAATGAGTACATCACATCTATAACCCCTTTTATATTCAGCAATCCAGAAAGAATCGAAGAGGTTCAGAGGCAACTATAAGTAAACAAAATGACTGAACAAGAAAAAAGCCAAGAACCTCAAAATCCATATTATGATCGAGAGAAAGCACAGGCAGCGGTGATCGCCACCAATGCGGTGATCACCGATGAACAATTTCAAAGTTTAATCCAAGCTATTGGAAAAACAGTTGTTATGCAATACCATGTACTTGAATGGTATTCTGATGAAGACTCATCCAGTAGGTACACTGATCACACACCATTTGTTTTAAAAGACTTTAACTTTATAATTGATCCTAAAACAAATAAAAAATATTTGGCTTTTTTAAGAGCTGAAAAAAACACTTTTTTCCCGTCACTTCACTATATTTCTTACTGGGAGGATCAACGACATGTTACTGTAGAGAACGTAAAAGATAATACTACAGGAGAATTACTGTGGTCTTTTGATACCCCAAACTTACCCCTGGCGATAGACCAAAGGGCAAGTGGTGATTATGTAAAAGCAATAATGAATTTTTCAATATCTGCTGTTAGGTCGAGGCCAGAAAATGACTGAGCAAGAGCGTAAAAGTACAAGTGATCACGCATGGGAAGTTGTTAAACAACTTTTGGCAAAAACTCCTGAAGAACTTGAGAGTAAAGAAGTTCAAGAAATTCAAGTCTTAATGCCAGCATCTGTTTTAGCTCAGTTACAAATATTTGATGATGAAGAAGGACGTTTCCTTTTCTTAGAAAGAAATTTACGGAATTAGAGGAAAGATATCGAAAGGAAATCGTGGTAATGCGCCTACAAGAAGATCCTAATAACACTTCTCTTTGGTTTTCGTTAGCCCAAGCATACCATCAAGAATTACAGGTTGATCGAAGCATTGCCTGTTTGGAAAGAGTG
>CAYNLS010000120.1:0-3233 GCA_964398125.1 uncultured Gammaproteobacteria bacterium | reverse complement strand
GTGTTGTCGGATCGTTTTGTGGCACAAGTGGTGTTGGCGGTACTTCGCGGTGTCCGCGTTTTTCCCAAAAGTCTTTAAATTTTTTTCGTAAGTCTCGATGAGTGAGCGACATAATGGTACAATTATAACAATACAATTATAATTTGAATATGATCTTAAAGACAACAAGTACAAAAGAAATCAAACCTTTTCTTAAAAAACTATATATTCATCCAGCAGATTCTCACAAAGGCCAGAACGGAAAAGTGCTTATAATCGGCGGCTCGAAACTATTTCATGCCGCCTCACTTTGGGCAGCCGAAATATCATCACATTTTGTCGATATGGTTCATTATGCCTCGACTGCTGAAAATGAAAAAATATTTTTAGCTTTAAAAACGATGTTTCGAAACGGTATTATCGTCCCGCAAAATCAGATTCCAAATTATGTTCACGAAGACGACGCAATACTTATCGGACCGGGCATGGTGCGTTCGGAAAAAATCAGAACTCAGGATTCAAAAACCGAAAATCTTTCTGAAATATTGTCTTTAAAAGATGAATCTATTTTTGCCCGCGAACTGACACATTATTTACTAAATAATTTTCCTGAGAAAAAATTTGTTATTGATGCAGGAGCTTTGCAAATGATGCATCCAGACTGGCTTAAAAATCGAAAAACTAAAGTGATAATCACACCTCATCAGGGAGAATTTGAAAGATTATTTGATACAAAAATCACTGATTTATCTTTTGATGAAAAAAAATCGAAAGTGCAAAAATATGCAAAAGATTATAACTGTGTGATCTTGATGAAAGCGGTTGTTGATATAATCTCCGATGGATCCGAAGTTTTTGTGGTGGAAGGAGGTAATCAAGGGCTGACCAAAGGCGGCACGGGCGATATACTTGCCGGCCTGACGGTTTCTTTATATACAAAAAATGATCCTGTTATATCTTGTATTCTTGCTTCTTTTATTGAGAAAAAAGCTGCGGAAGAATTGGGAATCGAGAAAGGCTATTGGTACAACAATCATGATCTTATTCAAAAGATACCTGCAATAGTCAAAAATCTGTTTAATGAGATATAATAGGAGGATATGAATAAGGAGACGATTATTGCTATTGTGCTTGGAATTATCCTCGGCGGAGGTATCGGAGCATACGTACTTTTTCGTACCGGAGGCGGAGATGATACTAAAATTATTCCTGTGACAAGCGATAAAGATGGTAAAAAAGTAGTCAAAACCGTGCTTCCGCAAGGACAACGGCAACTGGAAATCACTTCGCCAAAAGATAAAACAGTGGTGACTAAGAACGAGATTACAATCACAGGAAAGGCACAAAAAAATAGTCTTATAGTGATCCAATCTCCGATCGATAATAAAGTTTTGAAAAACGAGAAAGATACTTTTTCAACAAAGTTTTCTTTAGCCCGAGGCGAAAATGTGATCAGTGTTAATACTTATTCAGATTCAAGCACGCCTCAGGAATTGATATTAACAATTTACTTTGTTGATTCTCAATGAAAAAATTAGGTACCTTCACCATATTAATTTCTTTTATTTTATTTGCTGTGCCGGTGTGGTCCCAAACTACTCCTACTGAAGTGATTACTCAGCCTGAAAATACTATTGCCCCGACCTCGGCCAATACACCTGTGCCAACGGAAAATCTTGATAGTGAAGTAGATAAGTTAAAAGAAAAAGTTGCAGAAAAAGTATCGGAGCTTTCAGAAAATTCTGACGAAGTTACAGCTGGAGTCATTACTAAGATTGCAGACAACTCATTTAGCTTAAACACAGATAATTCTGAAGTTGAAGTCACCACAGACAATACATTGACTTCCTATTATGAAGTGCAAAGTACGAGCTTTTTAGAAGTAAAACGAGATAACTTCATCAAAGGTGATTATATTTTTGTTATCGGTCCCGAGATAAATGGAGTTATTACTGCAAATGCAGTTTATAAAGATCAAAAATTTATGGTGTTGACTGGAAAGATTACGAAGGTCAACCAAACTGACTTTTCAATTGATATTTTAAGTCTTGATAAAACAACTTATACTCTTGATATTCAAACAACAACAAATCAAAGACTTTTAAATATAAAGACGCTTGCGCTTGAAGCGATCGGTTTTTCGAAATTAAAAGAAGGCGACTCGATACACGTAGTTGTCAAAAGCAATCTCAAAAATCCAAAATCGACACGCTACGATGCATCACGTCTGCTTATAGTTCCGAACGAATACTTTATTCAATAATGATTACTTGAACATATATGTTATTCGTCTTAAATTTAGAAATTAGTAATTAGAAATTGGAAATTTAAAGTATGTTGTCTTTTATAAAGAAATATTTTGATTACAATGAGCGACAACTTACTGGCATTCGCAGTACAGTCGATCAGATCAATACACTTGAAGAAAAAGCTCGCAAGCTTAAAGACCCGGATTTTGTAAAAGAGACCGAAAAACTTAAAAAACAAGTGCAATCAGGTGACAAAACGTTGGATGAGGTTTTGCCATGGAGTTATGCTTTGGTTCGTGAGGCGGCAAGACGGACTTTAAATCAACGTCATTATGACGTGCAGATGATCGCGGCTGTCGGACTTCATCAAGGTAAAGTGGTCGAACAAAAAACAGGTGAAGGAAAAACACTTACAGCGACTGCGGCACTTTATCTTAACGCTTTAGAAGGAAAAGGAGCTCATTTGGTCACCGTAAACGATTATCTTGCCAGGCGAGACGCAGGGTGGATGGGTGAAGTGTTTAATTTTGTTGGATTAAAAACTTCAGCAATAATTTCTTCACAATCATTTTTGTATGACTCTGAATATTCAGACAACGACGCATTCGATTCCCGTCTATCACATCTAAAACCGGTTTCTCGCAAAGAAGCTTATGATGCTGATGTGACTTATGGCATAAATTCGGAATTTGGATTTGATTATCTGCGTGATAACATGGCCCATGGTCCGGTGCATCTTGTGCAGCGCGGATTTCATTATGCGATAGTGGACGAAGCCGATTCAGTACTTATCGATGAAGCTCGTACTCCACACATAATTTCCGCACCATACGAAGAAGATGTTTCAAAATATTATGGTTACGCAAAGATCGTCAACCAGTTAAATACCGAGGATTATGTCATTGATGAAAAGCTACGCACCGCACATCTGACAGAAAAAGGCATTACGCATATTGAGTCGATGCTTGGTGTCACCAATGTTTATGAAAAAGATTTTGAAACTCT
>CAYNLS010000119.1:0-3237 GCA_964398125.1 uncultured Gammaproteobacteria bacterium | reverse complement strand
CCAGGCGCAAAAAAAGTTTGCGCGATAATCCATTTACTTGCCCATAAAGACAAATATCCGATCGACCAAGAAATTGAATGGAGTAATATATTGGTTTTTTTATTTAAGAATGTCAAAATGACAAGTAACATACCAAGGCTGACTAATGGAGCCGTCAATAAATCAATGAAACTTGTTATCGCTCCGATTATGAAAAATAATAAATATTGTTCCTGATTTTTTTTATAATTGGATAGTAAATATATTGATCCAATGAGACCAATTAAAAATACACCAGAAAACTGCATCGATTTACCAATCGAAAAAAAGTCCACGGCGAAAAGTCCGATAAGAAAATAAAGTGTTGCTTTTTTCCCAAGCTTTTTCCACGACAGAAATAAAAAGTAAAGTAATATTCCATACAAAAATAATGTAATGAATATCCTGATGCCAGAGTAGGGAATAAATAGAAGCAATGGTCGCAAATAAATCAAATATCCGTGCCAATATCTTTCATAACCGTGTGTAACTTTTGCCTGATTTTTATAAAGACTCTCTAAATTTACGATTTGATTGATTTCATCTTGCGACGCGGCATGACGAATATTTATCATTGCAGATTTTATTGGTTGTTTTGAATCGACAGAATAGGCGATGTTTAAGATCAGAGGATCAGTGTAGTTATCGAGAACCACTTGCCGCAAAGAAAATCCGGTCAGGGGATAAGTTCCTTCGGATTTCAAAGTAGCTACTGAACGGCCGATATTTTCTTTAAGAAATGATGAAGGAATTAAGTTACTTAATATTACGGTGAACAGGAAGATAGCTAACAAAATAAAATATGCTAAAACAATTTTTTTCAGAACGCGGGTCATGTTTTATTTTACAATGTATACGGCACTTCATGTTTAAAGCCATTTTTCCTTGCAAATTCGACGATCTCTTTTACTTTAGAAAATCCACGATTTTTTATTTCCTCAAGTGTATGTTTTTTATCAAAATATAAATAAAGCACAGGATCGGCTTCCTGATATGAAAATCCCAGTTCTTTTTCATCAGTTTGATTTTTCCAAAGTCCTGCGGTTGGCGGTGTGGTACAAATTTTTTCAGGAACTTTTAAATATCTAGCAAGTTCATAAACTTGGGTTTTATATAAATGATGAAGCGGTTCAAAATCAGAGGCGGCATCGCCAAAACGAGTAAAATAACCAAGATGATATTCCGATCTGTTTTCCGTTCCACAAACCAGAGCGTTATGTTGTCTTGCGAAATCATAAAGAAGTATCATCCGCAAACGCGCCATCATATTACCACGGCGGACATATTCCGTATCATTTGCGGGTTCACGAATCCTGCGCATTGATGCTAAAGCGTCAACCAGCGCTGTGATCGGGGATAGTAAAATATTTTCCTGAGGAATACCGATACTGGAAATTGCCATTTTAAAAAGCGGAATTGTGGAATCGAAATAATAAAAATGGGCGACAAAAATATTTTTAGGGGAGAGCGATTTGCCTAAAAGATTTAACGACGTTGCAGAATCTATTCCACCTGACACCGCAAGCACAACATTATGAAAACCGGTATTCTTTAAAGTTTCATTTATAAAAGTCGCGATGCGTTTTTTCTCGTACTCAGGATCAATTTGTAGATCTTTTAACATATTATTTAAAACTCAAAAGCGAAGTAACCAAAATTTAAGAGTTTCCATGCATCATGCCACTCACGACTGTATCGATAATGATGACAGCTTTGCTTGGAACCGAGTTAAATTTTCGGTTACGAGCGAAACGACAAAATTTAGTAATTCGCATTATTTATACAAATTATTTTCTTTGATATATTTCTCAATTTTATCAGACACAAGAAAATGTATCGATCGACCTGAAGCAAAGCGGTCACGAACAAGAGTAGAGGAGACATTGGTAGTTATGACGCCTTTGTGATCAAGCACACTGATATTTTTAGTAATTTTTTTCAACTTGAACGCTTTTTGGACATTATTTCTCAGATCTTTTAAACCATTACCTCTTGGATAAACGATGATCTTGAAATTTTTGACAAGCTTTTCCCATTCTTTCCATTTGTGAAAATCTGCAAGCGTATCTGAGCCGATGCACCAATAAAATTCATCATCAGGATTTTGTTTTTGCAGTAATCTTAGAGTTTCAATTGTGTAACTTGTGGTATTGAGTTTTATTTCAAAGTCAGATGCTTTTATAAATTCACTTTCGACAAGCTTTATCATCGACATGCGATCTTGAGTCGGAGAGAGATTTTTATTAAATGGATGTGAAAAGACCGGCATAAGCCAGACTTCATCCATTTTTAATATCTCGCGGACTTGTTCTGCGACAATGAGGTGTCCAAGGTGGGGAGGGTCAAACGCACCGCCAAGTATTGCGATCTTCATGTAGATATGATAGCAAATTATCTAGTAATTACATTTCTTTGCTCTAATGGTAAAGTGTATTGTTCTAGAAACTCTGTGTAAGTTTGGCATGTTTGTTGAACCATGTCTTCAATTTGATCGGACTCTTTGCCCATTCTCTCCATGGTATAAATGTCGCTTTGTATTGCTACTTGTTGATCAACAGTAGAAGAGCCACCACAGCTAGGATCATAAGTGACAGCAGGAGGTTGAACTTCTGCTTCAGCAGGGGGTGCTGCAGAAACAGAACCCATATCAGGACCACACCCTGCAAGCATTAATAGTCCACCAGTTATGCTTGCTAAAGTTGTAAATCCAAGAAAGGTTCTGCGCGAACATACATTTTGTAGTCCAAATTGACTGCCGGATTCACTGGGGTTGACCATATTTCGATATTATATCATAAAACTATAGGCTATAAGATTATTATTGATACTTCAATCTTAAACTATTTCCGACCACAGATACAGAGCTTAAAGCCATGGCTATACTTGCAATTATGGGTGACAGTAATAGTCCAAAACCAGGGTAGAGAATACCTGCGGCAATCGGTATTCCAACCACATTGTATCCAAATGCCCAGAATAAGTTTTGTTTGATGATCGAAAGAGTTTGACGCGAAAGTTCGATTGTTTGAACTACCTTTTCAAGTGTGCCCTTGACAAGCACGATATCACCAGTTGCTATTGCGACATCTGTTCCAGTTCCCATTGCGATCCCGACATCTGCCTGAGCAAGAGCTGGAGCATCATTTATACCATCACCAACCATAGCAACTATATTTCTGTTGGTTTTTCCTGATTCTTGTAATTCTTTAATTTTTTTTG
>CAYNLS010000118.1:0-3239 GCA_964398125.1 uncultured Gammaproteobacteria bacterium | reverse complement strand
AAATGTCATGCTCCCGATGGCTTATGCAGGAATTCAAAAAAAAGAAAGGACCGAAGTTGCAAAAAAATATTTAGAAATGGTTGGACTAGGTGACAGAATGGATCACACGGCAAGTCAACTTTCAGGTGGACAACAGCAGCGTGTAGCTATCGCCCGTGGCTTATCGATGAATCCGGCGATACTCCTTGCCGATGAGCCGACAGGTAATATTGCCTCCGTACAAGCTACAGAAATCATGGAAATTTTTCAAAAAATTCATAAACAAGGAAATACCATTGTCATGATCACGCATGAACCAGATATCGCATCTTTTGCAGAAAGAATAATCACGATACGTGATGGAAAAATAGTGAGCGACAAAAAAGATGGCAAAAAATTGTTAAAGAAAAATTAAATATGGATTTTATTGAACTTATAACTGAGGCTATATCAACATTAAGCCATAACAAAATGAGGACGGGACTTGCCGTCCTTGGAATTGTTATTGGTATCGGTAGTGTGATAGCGCTCATATCTCTTGGTCAAGGAAGTCAAAAATCAATTGAAAATCAGATCCAATCTCTTGGCGCAAATTTATTGACTGTCATGCCTGGTGGAAGAAGTTCAGGAGGAATACGTAGCGCTGCAGGAAGCGCAACTACATTGACACTAGATGATGCGAAAGCGATAGAAACTTCATCACAAATAACTACAGTAAATAGTGTATCTCCAGAATATTCTGGGAGAAGCCAAGTAATTGCAGGCAGAAATAATACTAATACATCCGTAACTGGAGTTTATCCTGAATATGAAAATATTCACAAGATTGAGATAGCTTCAGGAGTATTTATAACCGAGCGGGATGTAAAGTCTATGACAAAAGTCGCAGTTCTTGGACCACAAACAGCTGAGGACCTTTTTGGCGAAGGAGTTGATCCCGTCGGACAGACGATTCGCGTAGGCAATCAAACGCTTCGTGTAATCGGACTTACGGTTTCAAAAGGTGGCACAGGATTCAATAACCCAGATGACGCTATTTATGTACCACTGACAACTGCTATGAAACAACTTTTTGGCGCAACCAATTTGACCAGTATTGCGGTCGAAGCAAAAAATCAGGACGTCATGACGCAAGCACAAAATGAAATTGGATATCTACTGCTTGATCGACATAATAAAAGTGACCCCACAGAAGCAGATTTTTCCATATTTTCACAAAGTGATATCTTGGAAACCGCATCCTCTGTCACATCGACATTTACTACCCTGCTTGGCGGTATAGCTGCGATTTCACTTTTGGTCGGAGGCATTGGAATTATGAATATTATGTTGGTCACAGTCACGGAACGCACACGTGAGATCGGTTTGAGAAAAGCACTTGGCGCCAAGAAAAAAATCATTATTACCCAGTTTCTCATCGAGGCGATTCTTCTTACTGTGATCGGAGGATTTATCGGGATGTTACTTGGCATTGCAATCTCCTATATTCTTTCCAGTTTTATGTCTCTTCCATTTACTTTGGCCGGGTCATCAATACTTTTAGCCATAGGTGTTTCTGGAGGTATCGGTATTCTTTTTGGTTGGTATCCCGCCAAGAAAGCCGCAGACCTACAGCCAATTGAAGCTTTGCGATATGAATAATGATAATGACCCCGCTTCATCTTAAGCTTTTCTTCAGATTTGTTTATTAAAGTAAAAATACTAAAAATTCATAATAAATGAGAGGGGGTGAAAATAAATATGAAAAAGAAACTCATTTTGCCAGTCATTATGGCAACAGTGATCGGAGTCTCGATCTTGGGAGCCACTCCTGCTCATGCACAAACCGCTGACAGCTCGCCTTTCCAATCTCTCATACAAAAAATTGTTGAAAAGTTTGGATTGAAGCAGGCTGATGTCGAAGCTGTGTTTGAAGAACATAGGAATCAAATGCATGAGCAGATGCAAGAACGCATGAGTGCAAAACTCGACGATGCTGTAAAAAACGGCAAGATCACCGAAGAACAAAAACAACTCATCCTAAAAAAACATGAAGAGATGAAAGCGGAAAGAGAGAAAAACAGAGATACTTGGCAAAATATGACCCAGGAAGAACGCAAAGCAGAACATGAGAAAAGACAAGCAGAGATGAAGACATGGGCTGAAAGTAACGGAATCGACTTGGATCTATTTTTTGGATTCAAAGGAGGTCACGGATTCGGCCACGGTTTTATGAAATGAGGACGACGTGTAGTAAACAAGCCAGACACTTTGTTAAAAGGTGTCTGGTTTTGTATAAACTTTTGTCAGATAATTTTATAAAGAAGTGTGCCGACGACGCCGACTGTATAAGCTACAGCAAAATAAAAGTTGACCGGCAATCTTTTAAATGATTTTTGTAAAAGCAAGTAAATTGACAGAAGCATTACGCTTCCAAAAAATACAAGATCTAAACCTATTTCTTCAAAAGCCAGGTTTGCAAAAATTCCAAGCGCTATAAATAAACTATTCACTGAAATTAAAATAAGATCTTTCTTTTTGACATCATTTTTACGGGGAAGGTTATACTCGATCAACATAAGTGCGACATTCATGAGAATAAAACCGGCATAATACACATAGTGACTGAATTCATCATCGTTGTATTTAATTATGTTACAGATTGGTGTATCGACTGATCCCTGATCACAGAAACGATAGTTTAAATAATTCGTGACTTCATGATCACCTGAACCTGCACCAAAAAAATAAATTCCTGTGATAAGTATCAACATCAATAAAATATATTTACCTGTTTTTAGAAATGGACTTTCATAAACTATTTCTCTTTTAAGTAGGTAATACAAAATTATGCTGAGTAAAGGGATAGGTAGCATCGCGTTAAAATCAAGCCAGCGCAAAAAATCGAAAGGCTGTAAATAACCTTGAGTAAAGCTAAATAAACGATTTATCGAGAGAAGAACTATTGTGAGAGTAAGACCGGTCAATATGAGATGAACGTAGCAAATTATTTTTGAATGAATTTCTCATGTTTATAAAGTCTTATATAAATAAACAACACTG
The DNA here is from genome assembly GCA_964398125.1 of uncultured Gammaproteobacteria bacterium. Classification (GTDB taxonomy): domain Bacteria; phylum Patescibacteriota; class Microgenomatia; order UBA1406; family GWC2-37-13; genus CAYNLS01. Next base: position 218 of record CAYNLS010000118.1, on the reverse strand, counting down.
GAATCATTGCAAGTTGTGCCAAAAGAATGGCTTTTGCCGGAGTTAATAAGTCAGCTATAAAACCAATAGAAATTGCTACTACACCCAGAAATAAATTTCCTAATAAAGAATTTAATGATCCCATAGTTGCTCGTTTTTTATTATCAAATTCCTTTTGCATTAGTGAATCTTCTGAAACAACCATGAGACCGTAAAATAGAGAAGTTAACGACATAAAT
>CAYNLS010000117.1:0-3256 GCA_964398125.1 uncultured Gammaproteobacteria bacterium | reverse complement strand
GTGACTTCGAAAACCGCGACGTGCTGCTTTTTATAGATAATATTTTCCGTTTTGCTCAGGCTGGATCAGAAGTATCAGCATTATTGGGAAGAATTCCATCTGCAGTAGGTTATCAGCCGACACTGGCTTCGGAAATGGCAGCTTTGCAAGAACGCATCACATCCACAAAAAAAGGATCGATCACTTCCATTCAAGCCGTTTTTGTGCCGGCAGACGATTACACTGATCCGGCGCCTGTCGCAACATTTGCTCATCTTGATGCATCGATCACACTTGAACGAGCGCTTTCCGAGCAAGGGCTTTTTCCGGCAATTGATCCGCTTACTTCAACATCTCGAGCTCTTGATCCGACTGTTGTTGGGGAAGAACACTATACAGTAACAAGAAATGTTTTGAAAACGCTTCAACGTTATAAAGATCTGCAGGATATTATTGCTATTCTTGGTATGGAAGAACTGTCTGACGACGACAAACTCACAGTGTCACGTGCTCGCAAAATACAGCGATTCCTGACTCAGCCAATGTTTGTCGCCGAGCCATTCACGGGACGGCAAGGTAAATATGTGACTATTGCCGATACAGTCAAAGGATTTAAAGCAATATTAGATGGTAAATATGACGACAAACCGGAAACCTCATTCTATATGATTGGTACGATTGATGAAGTAAAATAACTTATGAACTTAAAAATTATTACACCGTCTAAGAAAGTTGTCGATCGTGAAGTGGCTTCAGTCACCGTGCCTTCAGTTGATGGCGAAATCACTATCTTACCTCGTCACGCAAATCTGTTTTCACTTCTGCAAGACGGCATTATCACTATTCGCGATGAAAAGGAAGAGGAATATATGGCCATAGGTGGCGGCTATCTTGAAACTGACGGCCGCGAAATACAGATTCTTGTATCCCGTGCCTACAATCAAGATGAAATCGATGAGAAATTGACTGAAAAAGCACTTGAGGACGCAAAAAAAATTCTTGACGCCGGTCATGACCGACATGAGCGCATGGAAGCCTCAGCATTAGTAAGGCGTTCGATGATCGACTTGAAACTTCTTAAGAAGCGCAGGAAGGGTGCTAGAATATAATATGGCACTCATTGTAGTCGAATCACCAACCAAAGCGCGTACCTTCAATCGCATCCTAAAATCAAGAAAATGGGGTGATGATTATTATGTATTCGCGACAGTCGGACATTTCCGTGATCTGCCTTCAGACAATATTTCTGTAGACACAGAACATTCCTTTGCTCCTGACTATGAAATAATGAGTACCAAAAAAAATATGGTTGCCAAGTTGAAAGAACTTGCTTCGGAACATAAAGAAATCATTCTCGCGACCGATCTTGACCGCGAAGGCGAATCCATTTCATACCATGTTGCGTATATTTTAGGATATGTAAAAGAAAAATGGCCTGATTTTGAGATGAAAAAAAAGCCTCTTAAACGCATCATTTTTCATGAAATTACTCCAAAAGCACTTGAGGAGGCGCTAGCTCATCCGGAAAAATTGAGAATAGATCTTGTGAAGGCACAACAAGCGCGACGAATACTTGACCGCATCGTGGGTTACAAAATTTCTCCTGTTCTTTGGAAAAAAACCGGAAGGCGATGGCTTTCTGCTGGACGTGTGCAATCTGTTGCCTTGAGACTTATTGTTGAGCGAGAAAAGGAAATTCTTAAATTCCTTAAGGAAGAATATTATCAGCTCTTTGGTAATTTTGAACATACCGAACCTCTTCATGCCAAACTTATTTCATACAAAGGCGAACCTTATGAAATAAAAAAAACAATTACTCTTTTTGACGGTGAATATACTTTCGTAAAAACAACTATTGATAAAGTCCAAAGTGAAACGATTCAAAAGGAGCTTACTACAGACAGTTTTACGATATCAAATGTCACCGAAGAAATTCTTAAACGTTATCCACCGTCTCCGTATACAACCTCGCTTTTACAACAAGATGCTTTTCAAAAACTTGGCTACCCATCGAAACTTACTATGAGGCTGGCTCAATCGCTTTATGAAAAAGGACTGATTACTTATCATCGCACAGACTCATTTAATCTGTCTACCCGTTTTGTGTTTGATGCCATGGCTTTTATAGAAAAGAAATATGGTAAAGAGTACGCACTTGCCAAACCAAGAGGATATAAAACCAGAAGTAAAAATGCCCAGGAAGCGCATGAGGCCATAAGACCGACCCATTTGGATGGCGCTAAAAAAGATAAAAAAATATCTTCCCAAGAAAAGAAAGTTTATGATCTTATTTATGCCCGAGCACTGGCGACTCAGATGAAAGAGGCCGAAGTGCGACAAACCAAGGTGCTGATCACAAGTCAGAAGGGCTATGAATTTGAGACGGTGTTCGTTCAGGTATTATTTGATGGTTTTATGAAAGTACTTATGCCCGAATACGTTGCCAAAAATCAAAAGGCCGTGAAATTTTCTAAAAGTAAAAAGGTTAAACTTTTAAATATTGACATCGAACAAAAGGAAACGCGGCCTCCTTATCGTTACAATGAGGCTACGCTGATAAGAACGCTTGAAACAAAAGGTATCGGAAGACCTTCTACTTATGCAAGCATTATTTCTTTGATCGTCGATAAAAATTATGTAGAGAAAGAATATCGTTACTTTAAGCCAACACCGCTTGGAAGTACTATTTCCGATTATCTTTCTGTCGGATTCCCTGATATTTTTGATCTTGCTTTCACGGCAAGTATGGAAGACGCGCTTGACGAGATAGCACTCGGCAATAAACAACTTGTGCCCACACTGACAGATTTTTATAAACCTTTGAAACTTGAACTGGAAAAACAAAAAGATAACGGAGAAAAACTTGAAATAGTTGAAGAACAACTTGATGAAAAATGTCCAAAATGCGGTGGCGCCCTTATTGCCCGTTTTGGAAAGTACGGTAAATTTTTTGCCTGCAGTAATTATCCGAAATGCAAATATATCAAGCCGAATCTGCGTTTTGTAAAAGGCTATCAATGTCCGCTTGATAACGGAAGACTTGTTGTGCGCTATAGTAGAAAAGGTAAACGTTTTTATGGCTGTGAAAATTATCCGAAATGCAAACACGTCCAGTGGGCGCTAAATGTGCCTAAACCAGCCGATACGAAGAAAGTTTGATTTATTTAGCTATTTCAGGTAATATATGAAGATTGGTAAATAAATTATGGCCAATTTAAAGTATATTTTCGTTTCAGGCGGAGTCATCTCCGGAATAGGAAAAGGAGTTACCACAGCT
>CAYNLS010000116.1:0-3268 GCA_964398125.1 uncultured Gammaproteobacteria bacterium | reverse complement strand
CTTACTTTTTATTTCAGAATATTGCGGTCGGGGAGCCTTGCCACTTTCATATTCTGCAAAAGTAATAGGTTTTATTAAATCTTCATTAAGCTTAAATTGTTTCGCAATCATTTTCCCTGCCTCAAATGGAGAAAAAGTTGCCGATCCAACAATGTGGTATAAATCAGGTTTATAATTTGTCATTAAATGTTTAAGAGCGGCAGCGATATCATCAATATATGTCGGAGTGATTGACGCATCTTGCATCATTTTTAATTCTGTCCCATTTTCAAGTAAATTTTTGAGTCGTATTACAAAGTCGGGTTTTTTAGAGACAGGATTTCCGTATGGATAGCTAATTCTTATTATCATGGCTTTATCTTGAACTATTTTCTCGCCTTCGTATTTAGTAAAACCGTAATAACCTATGGGATTTGGAATACTATCTTCAAAAAATGGTGGATTTTTTCCATCAAAGACAAAATCGGTTGAAATGTAGATCATTTTCTTATTTCTATTTTGAACCGCATCAAAAATATTTTTTGTCCCTTCAACATTGATTTTATAAGCGAGATTTTTTTCCTTTTCGGCACTGTCAACATTCGTATACCCGGCAAGATGAAGTATGAGATCAAAATCAAATGAATCTAATTTTTTAGTTACTTGGTCACGATCGGTAATATCAAAATCATTATGTGTAAGCGGAATAAAATGAAAATTATTCTCCAGAAGTTTGATGATACGTGAGCCGATGAGGCCGTTTGGTCCGGTGACTGCAACTTTAAGCATACTGTTTTTTATAATATTCTTGATATTGTCCGGACCTCACATTTTTCCACCAATCAGGATTTTCTTTGTACCAATTTACGGTCAGTTCGAGAGCGTGGTCAAAATCATACTGTGGTTCCCATCCAAGAGTTTCGCGTATTTTTCCCCAGTTTATTGCATAGCGCCTATCATGTCCGGGACGGTCTTTGACATATTCGATCATTTCCTCATCTTTTTTCATAATTTCTAAGATTTTTTTGATTACTTCAAGATTTGAAATATCTTCTGTTTGCCCGCCGACAAGATATGTTTCACCCGATTTTCCACGATGCAAGATGAGATCAATTGCGCGGCAGTGATCTTCTACATATAGCCAGTCACGAACGTATTTTCCATCACCGTAAATTGGGATTTTTTTACCCTCCAAAATATTTGTGATTGCAAGCGCAATGAGTTTTTCGGGAAACTGAAAAGGCCCAAAATTATTTGAACAATTTGAAATTGTGATCGGGAGTCCGTAAGTTGTGTGATAGGCGCGGACTAGATGATCAGATGCTGCTTTTGAAGCTGAATACGGACTGTGCGGGTCATATGGAGTTTTGTCACTAAATTTTGTATCTGTGCCAAGATCAAGTGCGCCAAAAACTTCATCTGTCGAAACATGATGAAATCTTTTTATTTTATTTTTTAGTGCAGATTCAAGAAGTACATATGTGCCTTCAATATTTGTTTTGATAAAAGGTGCGGCATCTTGAATTGAGCGGTCGACATGACTTTCTGCGGCAAAATGTACGACAGTGTCGACATTTTTCATGACATCATCAACCTGTTTTCTGTCACAAATGTCACCTTTCACAAAAGAATAGCTTGGATTATCTTGGACTTCTTTCAGATTCTCAAGATTACCGGCATAAGTGAGCTTGTCAAAGTTTATAATCTCATCTTCATCGTGTTCTTCAAGCCAATAGCGTATGAAATTGGCTCCGATAAATCCTGCACCTCCTGTAACAAGTAGTTTCATAAGTTAATTTTATCATAGACATCTTTTCTATGATCTATAGCAAGAATAGTAATTATTTTACTTGCGAAATTAACATGATAAATGATTCTATATGAAGCGACTCTTATTTTGTAGTAATGTTTTAATCCTTTTAGAGCTTTGGCGTTATGGGGGAGAGGGTCAGTCTTCAATATTTCTAGATGACTAAGACATATAGAAAGAATACCACGGGGCAGCCTTTTAACATCTTTTTTTACACTCGGCTTACGTTCAATGAGAAATATTTTTTTACTCATACAGCTCACTAAATGGTTCAGATTTTTCTTTCATTCTTTCTTCGACTATTTTTCCATCAAAGTAATCCTCCACCGCCTCAAGGAGCATATTATACTCATCAATAGGCACTATCGCCGACCTTACCTTCGAGTTTATGATAAGATAGGTTGTTTCATTGGAGAGTGCTTTTGAACCTTTTGTTTTTAGATCTTGTATAGAAATTGCGCGCATAGAAATTTGAAATTATTAATGATAACAAATTATATACTAAATTTAGTATCAAATCTAGTATGATTCAAGTCATACAAAAAGCCGCGCTGGCAGGTGGAGAAGTACTTCTCAAATATTTTCGCCAGGAGCAACTACAGATTTCCAATAAAACCACACATCAGAATATTGTGACACAGGCTGATATCGAAGCTCAAAAAATTATTCATACAACGATAGTTGACGAATTAAAAAAGTTAAATATTTCGGAAGACCAAATAGGTTTTATTGGTGAAGAAAAACTTCATAAAAAGGGCGAGCATACATTTGTCATCGATCCGCTTGATGGGACAAGTAATTTTGCGACCGGAGTTGATCAATTTGGAGTTTTGATTGGTTATATGCATGACCAAGAGCTCTTAGCTGGAATTATTTATTTACCTATACAAAATGAATTGTTTATTGGTGAAAGTGGAAAAGGTGCTTATTCAATAAAGAATGGAAAAAAACAATCTTTAATATCAATTTCTAATGACTTAAAAAATACTTTTATTTACACATCAGTTTCATTTACTGAAGATATAGAATTTGGCACCAATAAAAAAATAATGAATTTAAAAAACTTATTTCGAGGTGTTCGAATAATTGGCAGTGTAGCAGTCGATTTTAAATACATGTTGGAAGGTGCTGCTGGACTCATCATGATTGGAGCTACTAGTATTTGGGATCTGGCAGGACCAAGAATAATATTAAAAGAGGCTGGATTTGAGATGTATGATAGAAATTGGAATCCGTTAATTTTTGATTTAAGTGAACCAATGAAAAAATATCCGTTTTTTGCATGTGATCCAAAATATAAAGATCAGTTAGCAAAAGTTCTCATGGAATCCTGATTTCTCTTTAGTTCCGGCCTGTTTATCAGCTTTTCCAATATTAACCATCTTTTTTTCTTTTTTTTATGAATAATATTATCTTCCAAAACTTTTGTTGCTGCAGTCATTTGTCTTTGCGAATATATCGAAATATACGCTTTTTCAT
>CAYNLS010000115.1:0-3331 GCA_964398125.1 uncultured Gammaproteobacteria bacterium | reverse complement strand
GGCAATTGGCAAGTCCTGGCCGGGATTCTGGATATTTTTCCTCAAACTCATGGTCGTCTCAATTCCCTTAAGTTATGTGTTAACCCAAACATACCATCTTTCTATCATCGCCATATGGGGAAGTTTGGGAGTAGGAAACGTCATTGCTTCTATAGTTGGATATCTCTGGATCACGAGGACGATGAATAAATTGGATTTAGAAGAAGTGCCGGTACATTGATAAACCCTCACAGAAATAATGTCTTTTAGCAAAGAAACAGTGTGATAAACTTTCAATATGTCTAATCCGAACGGCTATTATCTTTCTATTGCGGAAGAGATTAGGTCAAAAATTAATAGATTACAAAATCTTATACCCAAATCAAATCTGGCTAGTGGAGAATACAATGAGGAAATCGTTAGAAATAGTCTGCGCAACTTCTTACCCGACAGATTCACTGTAAAGAGAGGCTATATCTATTATGATGAAAACTCGGTGAGTCAACAAACCGATATTGTAGTCATAGATGAAAATGAATCATTTTCATATATATTTAAGGATAGAGACCTCGTAGTAGTTAGACCTGAATCGGTTATGGCGGTTGTTGAAGTGAAGACAACTCTGAATATAAACGGATTTCAAGATTCATTCTTGAATATATTTAATACTAAACTTCTGAAGAAAAAGGCTCTCGGTGTATATGGTCATATTTTCGGAGCGGTTATTGGATTTAGAGCTGATGTTCAAGACTTGAATGATCGTGTACTCGATAATTGGTTTAAAAAAATAGATGTATCAAATCTAGAAGAGTCCCATCCCATACTGTGGCCCGATGCTTTTTTGTTTTTTGATGAGGGAATGCTTCTATTCAATGATCACAATAAAGTATTCGATAATGAGCGAGAATATTATTACAAGTTATTTCGAAATAACAAACAGCCTGATATAGCATGGCAGCTAGCTCTTTTCATAACTTTTATTATTGCTCAATGTGAAAGCGAGGATAATTCTAAAAGACGTATACTTTCACCAACGAAAGCTCTAGAAAATTTTGATATGTCGGACGCAATGAAAAGCTATGATAGATTTCGACCTGGGGAAGGACATTCTAGGTCTTCAGAAATAGTATGACCACTAAACCACCCGCCCTTGAAATGCCCAAAACCATATTCACCCGTTGGCAATGGAAAAGCCAGGTTAATCCAATGGTTATGATATACTCTACTTATGAAAAATCAGATATTTCCTCAAATAACAGTTACAAAAAACGTGCGGTTTGGTAAACCAGTCATTGCAGGCACCCGTATTCCGGTTGCACTGGTGATGGGAAAAATTGCGGGTGGTATGAAAGTGGAAGAAGTTATGCAAGAATACGATCTTACCCAAAAGCAGGTCTACGCTGCACTTAAGTATGCTGCTGAAATTGTTGCAAATGAAGATGTAGCAACTCTATGAATGCTGCTATCGATGAAGATCTACACCGTTCTCTTGCAGAAGTTCTCACTCAGTTAGGGTTCAAGGTTTTCGATGTGAGAGACCATGGGCTTCGTGGACATTCTGATGAGCAAGTTTATAGTTTTGCTCAAGAAAAACAGGTAGTTCTTTTCTCTGCTGATCTTGGCTTTTCCAACATTCTTTCATTTCCTCTCGGAACTCATCATGGTATAGTAATACTCCGTTTCCCGAACGAAATGCCAACTAACGATATAAATCAGCATGTTATGAAGCTTCTTTTTCAAGTTAAGGAAAAAGATTATAAAGGAAATCTCATCATCCTATCTGTAAATAAGATACGAATACGTAAATCTTACCCATGAACATGTTTAAACCAGTCAAGGCGAAGACTGTCAAAGAATATTTTGACAATCTTCCTGAGGAACGAAAAAAACCGATGGAATTTCTCCATAATTTTATCCAGAAGTCTGTTCCGTCTCTGAAACCGGTATTTTCCTACAATATGCCCGGATACGGGACGTTCAAATACAAAAACTACAAAAAAGAAATCATCGACTGGCCGATTGTTGCCCTGGCAAGTCAAAAGAATTACATAAGCCTGTATGTCTGCGCTGTTGATAATAGTGAATATATTGCGGAGAAACACAAGAAGGAACTGGGTAAAGTCAGTGTCGGCAAAAGCTGTATTCGTTTCAAAAAAATAGAAGACGTGAACCTTGAGACTTTGAAGAAAGTAATACAACTTGCCGAAAAATCCCCGGGACTCGTCGGGGCTGGGGAACATCGCAAAGGGAAACAGGAAGTTACCTTATAAAAATACAGGAAACTTATCGTAAAGGTATCCATCTCACGTATCTCATAAAATTTTGTTTCAGAAATTCTATACGAGTATCAATGCTCAGCCAGTCACAATGGGTTTAACACCTAAAGCCATTATATCTCCACCAAGGTAACGATTCAGAAAAGATTCAAAATCTAAGTTTTTTTCGGCTAGCCAATCATTTAAATTACCAAAAGAAGTTGGTTTATCGTATCGTTTTACTTGTTCCGATTTAGGCAATAATCTTAACCACGAAGTAAAAAAGGAGGCACCGTATAGCTGAACATTGTTATAGCCGGCATTTTCCATACGTGTCGTAAGTTCTTTGGGTGTAAAAAATTTGGTAGGTCCAAATTCCCACGTATCCTGCCATACTTTTTGAATCATTTCTGCTGTCCAAAATGGATTCAATTGGCTTGGCACAATTGTAATTCCAATTCCACCTTCAGACGTTATTCTGTACATTTCATCAAATGCCAGTTGCCTGTCCGTACCAAAAAAGTGGTCATGAGGACCGTACGCAAATGAAATATCAAATGAGTTATCAGGAAATGGCGCTTCAAGCATGCTTCCTTGAACGCAATAGGTAAAGTTACCATTATCAACTTTTTTGGAAAGAGGTTTCGCGTGGAGATTTAACGCATTGAATGAGTTATCTAATAGACATAATGACAAAGCATATTTTTTAGCAAGCTGAATACTTCTACTTCCAGGTCCGGATCCCACTTCTATCATTGTTTGTGGTCTAAAATGAGGACTGGAAACTTGCAATTGATCTATGATAAATGCGGTCAGACGGGAAGGCCCATCAGTTTCAATGGGGATAAGTCTTGGTTCACGTACTCTCCACAAATCCTCCCACACGGTACCTGTATAGTTTCTTTGATTATCAGTAGTGGGGTTCTCTCTATACCAATTCAACAGTTTCCCCATTCTCTCGAGATTGTTCATGAGGCATATTATAGCTGATGGTGAGATCTATTTTCATATTATTGTCAATAACGCAAGTTTACAAAAAGGTTTACAATTTTCTCTTTCTCTGCCTGTTTGCAATATATCGTTCAACCGCTTCTTTC
>CAYNLS010000114.1:0-3350 GCA_964398125.1 uncultured Gammaproteobacteria bacterium | reverse complement strand
AGAACTTAAAGTATGTAAAATATCAAAGTGTTCGGATTCCACTTAGAATTCACCTATATGTTATAATTCTACAAATGCCTGAAGATAAGTTAAAGAAAACAACTTTAATTATCAAGGATAGTCTAATAGGAACAACTTATGCTCAATTTGTGGTTGTAACAACGACAGATATAGATTTAACAATAAATTTTATTTATATTAATCCACGAGATAAGACAAATGGTCAAGTCGTCTCTAGAGTTACATTGCCACGTCCAGTAGGAGAAGACTTAGCAAAAACTATTCTAAATGCAGTTAGAATGCACGAAGATAAGAAAAAGGAGAAGAAAAATGGAACCAACTAGTTATAATTCTTTTAAGTTTACACCTCCAGTATCTATATCTAAAATTTTCCTTGATTCAACTAAAGAAGAAGGATACTATTTATATGATTTACTAAGTGGAAACAAAGTAGAAGCAGCGATAGATAATTTACATAATTATGACTATTCATTAATAAGAGTGATTCCAGTGACATTACAATATCAAAATAGATATTATATATTTAGCCAAGAAGAATTGAATTTATGGGGTGAGGCAAGAACATTACATGAGGCAAAAGAAAACTTGGTTAATGAATTGATCAATTTATTTAAAAGACTAAATTCCCTAAGTTCGAACAAATTAGGACCTTACCCTCTCTCTCTTCTTAGAGTTCTTAAAAATTATATAAAAACTAATGAAGCCGTCCACTTTCAGGAAAGTAGTAAAAAAATTAGATAAGAAATTTGATTTAGTAGAAGATGGGACAGATCATATTGCCTATGAGATTTGGCATAAAGGTGTTTATATAACAAGAGTAAAAAATTCTCATTCTTCTAATGATCAAATAGATAATTATATTGCGAAAAACCTTCATATTAGTACAAGTCATTTAAGAGAGTTTATTGCATGTTCTTTCACTAATGACAAGATAATTGAAGAAATGAAAAAAAAGTGTTACTGGCCTGAGGAATAAACTTATAATCTTCTATTTCATTTACCCCGTAATTTAAAATAATACTCTTTAGCAAAATAAATACGTTTATTAATCTTCTAATTAAAATATTTTGAAAGTGAGAATAACAGAGTAAATCGAACGCAAATTAAGTAAGTAACATAAGAAACCCCGTTTTTAAAACTATATATTTCAGGAGAAGATTATTACTTTCCTCATTTACGTCGATCTATAGAGATTCAGGAATAAATTGGTGTATTCGGTTGTAAATTTCGAACCATTGGGCTAAAATATAGTTCGAAGTTGCCGAGTTTATCGGCACATAACCCGGATATCGGAGATCAGAAGTCGGATGTCGGATCAGATGAATCCGATCTGATCTCTGAAATCTGATTTCCGATCTCCGAAATATTGCGGGCGTAGTATACCGGTAATATGTCTCCTTGCCAAGGAGAAGACAGAGGGTTCGATTCCCTTCGCCCGCTCCAGACGGGATAGCCTGGTTGTTAAAGTGCAAAATGTACTGATACAACGGGCTAATCTCATGGTTCAATGTACCATTTTCGTTCCAAGCCAATCCATAGGGGAAGATTGAACCAAGCAACACTTTGATCTGGTTTGGATCAGATCTTTTGTATGCTTCTCCCAAATCTGCCAATAGTGTACGGACAAAATCAGTAATCTTATCAAGGTTATATTTATCGATAGTGGAGTCTTCTTTAGCAATTTGAGCCTTCATGATTTTGCTTTCAATCATAGCGTTCTGCTCCCTAAATATCTCGTCAGAATAAACTCCTGATAGATTTTTCTCGACGAGCTGTTTTCTAACTCCCTGTAGACGGCTTATTTCGTCTTCTGCCTCATCTCGTAGCTTCTTGAGTCTTGAATACCTCTCATGGTACGTTTTATAAAGCCAGGCGATGAATAAATTAAGCCCCTGCTCTGTTGGTGTGATTTCCTTAAGTAGCTCAATTACAGAGTTTTCCAGCGTTTTTACCTTGATTGATTTTGTGCACTTACCAGCGCAACGATAATATGGATAGCGTGCGCTTCTGCCTTTTGTCCACCCTCCGGTCAAACCAATGTTACAAATATTGCACTTAACTATTCGTCTCAACGGAAAATCACTGCTTTCCCTGCTTCTTCTTACCAGAACCGCATTACTAACTCTTCTGCCATCTAAGATAGCCTGTACCTTGTAAAACTGTTCAAGTGTAATCATTGGTACATGTTGGCCTTTCACTTCTTCCGGATAAGTGACTGATGACAAAACGCCTGCGTAAAACTTCTGCCGGAATATTCTATTTGTGGTTTGCGGTCTTAACCTATATTCTTTTTTGCCATGAATTTCCCTTAAGCCCCATTCGTTCATAATTTCGGCAATTTGAATTAAGCTGGTTTTTCCAGCTGCCATTAAATCCCATGCTTCTTTCACTTTATCCCATGTCTTAGGATCTTTAATGGCATATCCCGCTTGAAGCATATAGCCAATTGGCGCTTTGCCACTTATCAGTCCGGATAAATACCTCGCGCGCAACCCATTTTTAGCTCTTTCTGAGCGGATATCATTATCCAGTTGAGCAAATCCGGCAAGGATAGTTTCCACAAGCTTTTCTGTTGGGCTGTCACCGGTTGGTTCGGTTGAAGAAATGATAGTGACACCGTTTTCGGCAAGTTTCTTACGAATTGCCAAATAATCAGCGGTAATTCTTGAAACTCGATCTAGTCGGTAAACGAACACCGCTTGGACTTTACCCTTGTTCTTACGACAATATTCCAATAAACCAATAAGGACAGGTCTTCCGACAATACTTTTTGCTGATCGTCCCTCTTCGCTAAAAATCTCGATAATATCGTAATTACGTTTTTGAGCCTCTTTTCTACAAATATCCTCTTGAGTATCCAGTGAAAAATTATCTACCTGTTCTTCTGTTGAAACACGAAGGTAGATTACCGCCTTTTTACCATCAGCATAGATAACGTTTTGAAATTTCATAAGTCTCCCTTCTCATGCAACAATTCTTTTAGAGTTAGTCCATCAAAAACATCTCTTTCGAACTCGTCGAGCCAGGTATCCACTAGAAATTGAGTGTCAGCAATAACCGTTTTGAGTTCTCCTTTGGTAAATTTACTGGCTGTTGACCCTAATATTTCCTTTGCTTTTTGAATATTCTTTTCTTCATGTTGTTGCTCTGGGAATAAATCATCAAGCGATTCCTTAAGCGATTGAGGTCTGTCTGGAGTAGTGGACGGCTCATGTTTTACTTGTGGTGTTACTTCGTGTAAGACTAACTCCAGCGGTGTTACTATTTGTTTTTCCGTTATCAATGCTTGTTCATTCGTGCTCATATGTTTTACTCTTATCCAGCCTCAA
>CAYNLS010000113.1:2911-3379 GCA_964398125.1 uncultured Gammaproteobacteria bacterium | reverse complement strand
AATCTTTGGATATTCCAAGTTGTTTCGCCCTTTTTTTTGAAAAAATCATTTTTATCTTCATCTGTGTATAAATAATGTTTTTCTTTTCCATGCGTTGCTTTGTAAAGTGGTGGTACTGCGACATAAACGAGACCTTTTTCAACAACCGGTCTCAAATGTCGGAAAAAGAATGTTAAATATAATGTTTTGATGTGTGATCCGTCTATATCCGCATCTGTCATTATGATGATTTTATGATAGCGCGTTTTATCAACTTCAAGCTGATCACCGATTCCGGCACCGATTGCAATTATCAGATCTTTGAATTTATCAGACCCGATCACGCGGTCAAGTCGGTATCTTTCCGTATTTAATATTTTTCCAAAAAGCGGCAAGATAGCTTGTGTTTTTCTGTCACGACCAGATTTAGCACTTCCACCTGCCGAATCTCCCTCGACAATAAATATTTCCGACTTTGCCGGATCTCGC
>CAYNLS010000113.1:0-2901 GCA_964398125.1 uncultured Gammaproteobacteria bacterium | reverse complement strand
ACAATCGGCAAGTTTTCCAGGAAGCGCCGAGCCTTCAAGTGCGCCTTTTCGAAGCACTGCCTCTTTGGCCGCCTTAGCAGCAAGACGCGCCCGTTGGGCAAGTAAAATTTTTCCTAAGATTTCTTTACCGTCTCTTGGATTTTCTTCAAAATAGACATCAAGATATTGCCCGACAATCTGCTGAACAATAGATTGTATTTCCGAATTGCCAAGTTTTGTTTTTGTCTGACCTTCAAACTGCAGATTGTTAGATGGCATTTTTATATAAACTACTGCAGAAAGTCCTTCTTTTATATCATTACCAGAAAGCGGTTCTTTCATGTCTTTTTCCGCCACCACTTTTTTCGCATAAGTATTTATAGATTTCGTGAGCGCCGAGCGAAAACCTGTGAGATGGGTACCACCTTCAACAGTATTTATTACGTTTACAAAAGTATGAACGTTTTCTATAAGCGAATCATTAAATTGAACAGCCGTCTCAATTTCAATATCGCCTTCTTGATGTTTTATATAGATGGGCGGATGAAGAACCTTTTTCCCGACATTCATATCGGCGATAAGTGAACGAATACCGCCTTCAAAATAATAAGCAGATTTTTCTTTAACTTTTTTATTTACAATTCTGAAAAATACCTTCGGAATAAGATAAGCTTTCTCATTTATCTGTTTTTTGAACTTTGGATAATTGATCTCAAGAGTCTCTTTAAAAATTTCGCCGTCAGGGATAAACGATATTGCCGTACCGGTTTTAAAAGGAAAATTCAGAAGAGAATCTTTTGTCTGTTTGACATTGTATTTAGGGACTCCTCGCGAATACTCTTGACGATAAATTTTACCGTCCCGTTTCACTTCGGCAATAAAATGTGAGGAAAGAGCGTTTACGACTGATGCTCCTACTCCATGGAGGCCTCCGGACACTTTGTATGCACCTGTTTCAAATTTTCCGCCGGCATGAAGCATCGTCATCACAAGCTCGAGCGCGGATTTTTTATATTTAGGAATAATATCAGTTGGTATACCGCGACCGTCGTCGTACACTGTCATATAGCCGTTTTCTTCAATGACGATATGGACATTTTTTGCATAACCCGCGAGAGACTCATCGATTGCGTTGTCTACGATCTCATTTAGCGCATGATTTACACCCGGTTGGCTTGTAGTTCCTATATACATTCCCGGACGTTTGCGTACGGGTTCGAGTCCTTCCAATACTATAATCGATTCAGATCCGTATGATTGTTGTTTTGATTGCGAAGCCATAAATCATTATATCACAACTTACTATTACAGTGCCATATTCTGTCAGTTTTAAAAACCCTACAGATGCAATTTTTATCATAAATTTACAAAATTTGCAAGCAAAGTCGTTATCATTTATTATTAATTTACATAAATTTTAACTTTAAGTTAAAAGACTGATTTTTATGAAACGAATTCTTCAAATCATTCTGCCAGTATTGATTTTTGTCTTATCGGCAGTACCTCTTTATGCTGCAAACGGTTTTACCGATATAACATCTACTGCTGAGATAAATTCAACAGGGAGTCTTCGGGGCACCATGTGGCTTGACCTAAATGAAGATGGCTATCCAGATGTATATTTCAGCTATTTAAGTAAGGCAAACTTTGTATTCTTAAACGATGGCGATAATACGTTTACAAATGCTTCGTCGCAAGACCAATATAATGAAGTAGTTGACGTTTCCGCTTCACACTGGCAGCCGACATGGTTTGATATTGACAACGATAAAGATATGGATTTATTTCTGCCTATTTTTTCTCCTTCAGGTACCGGTGCCAGACTTTATATCAATAATGGTCTTGGAAATGGTTTTACGCAAGATAGTTCCGACGTTTATAATCTAAAACAAGCATCTGGACTTATGAATGGAGCTGTTCCGATCGATGTTGATAATGATGGTGATGAGGATTTATTTATATTGAGAACAACGTCCAATTCACTCTTAATGCTGAATAATGGTCAAAACACTGCATTCACCGATGCTACAGCAGAATATGGATTAACCGACATCAATTCATCAAATTCATTGACCGTTGGTGATATCGATAATGATGGAGATTTTGATTTGTATTTCACCATTCAAAGCGGGGCAGCAAAGTTTTACATTAATAATGGCCACGGTCTAGGTTTTACAGACGCAATAGTTGATTACGGACTTAGTGCATCAAGTGTCCAGACTGCAAGCATGGTAGATGTCAATAAAGATGGTCTTTTAGATATTTACTTGGGCAGAAGTTCGGGGTCAGAAAACATACTCTACATCAATAACGGTCCCGGTCAGGCATTTACCAACGCTAGTGAAACTTATGGTATCAAAAAAAACAATGCATCTTCAACATTTAATGTATCATGGATAGATATTGATAACGATGGCGATTTAGATGTCTTAGTACACAGGGCAAGCGGTGGAACATCCATGACGCATCTGCTTTACATAAACAACGGATCTGACACAGCCTTTACAGAAAGTATTGCCGATTATAATTTAGATGACTCCAGAACATTTCATTTAAATAATACGTGGGCAGATATTGATCTTGACGGAGACCTGGATTTGCTGATAGGTCGTGAAAGCTCAAGCGGAAATTTCCTTTATACTAATCCGGGTCAGGGGAATAACTATCTTAAGGTTATTGTGAACAACAATAATGGTCTTTACCAATACAATGCCCGTGTAGAAGTAGATCTTGATGGTAATAATGACTTTTCAACATCTGGCAATTATGTAATGCAGTATCAAACAACCCCTGCTCGCGGAGGACTGGGGCAATATTTAGTTGGAATTTCCCCTTCTGATGTACATTTCGGCCTTGGTTCTGACTCTTCCTGCAAGTATGATATTCGGATATATTTACCTGGTACTTCTCCATCGTCTACTC
>CAYNLS010000112.1:0-3404 GCA_964398125.1 uncultured Gammaproteobacteria bacterium | reverse complement strand
ATAAACAATATAAAAAATGGCTAGTCGAAAACGCAAAACTTCTCTACACTTAAATATTATTTTCACGTTCTATTTCACTTCTTATGGAATAAAGATAGATGAGTGCTAAGGGGAGAACGAGAATAAAAGCAATAAGCTTTATGACCCGGGTCAGGTCAGAAAAAAGATCGGGCATAGGGCAGTCTTTTTATAATACTAATAATACGATAAAATTGCTCTAAAATTTGTGATGGAGATTACTTATGACTTACTTTTACTACAACTGCCGGATTGATCATAATCCCATTTTGGTAGGCGATTGGCATTTCTTCCATATTCGTAGATGCACCTATTCTTCCTGTATGATCAACAAAAATTAAACCTGCATGTCCACCTGTTTTTCTTTCTAATTGTCTAATTTCTCTTCTCGCAGCAAAGGAGGGGTGACTCATTGTTTTCGCCATAAATAATACTCCACTTTTTGTCGAACCCATCGCGATAACCTTTTCTCCTTCACCTGTGGCGCTTGCCGCAGCGTATTTAGCGGCATAAGTTCCTGCGCCAAGTAACCCGGAATCTCCTACTCGACCCAATGGTTTTCCCGTAAATCCGGCTGTTGACGTACCTGCAGCAGTCCTGCCGTCTAAATCTACAATGGCGACACCGACTGTCGATCCTCCTTTTTTGGCGACAGCCTTCATTTTTCCTTTTTTATCTCTCCATTTTTGATACTCTTTTATCTTGAGCTGTGTGCGCAGATCAACATCATGTGGTAATCCCAATCTTTTGGCAATTTCACGCGCTCTGTTGTCTGCTCCTTCACCTTGTAATAAAAAATGTGGCTCTCCTAATAATTCATGAACAACGACTATCGGGTTTTGGACTGCTGTTACTCCGATTAATCCAGCAAATTGCATAGTTTTTCCATCCATAATACTTGCATCAAGAACGACTTTTCCATTTTCTGAAAGATCACCTCCGAAACCTGCATTAAAAAGGGGGTGATTCTCAAGCTTTTGAACTGTAAAGACAACAACTTCTAGAGCAGGTACTCCACTCATTAATGCTTCGAATCCCTCTTTTGCAAACCTTCTCATCGCTTCTTTCTTTTCAATAAAGCTTTTTTCTTGAGATGCATTATTATGATTTACTGCAAGTCCTCCCCCGCCATGAATAATAATTGCAGGTAGTATTTCTTTCGCCATACGGGCCAGATAGTATCAGAGAAAGTTGGAAGTTTCAAATTTTGAAGAAGGTGAGGTCATGGTAAACTAGAAGAGTGGATGTGTTTTTTTTCTTAGCTGCATTTTTGGCAGAAATAATCGGGACTGTTGCCGGGTTTGGATCGTCTACTATATTTCTACCTTTGGCTCTTCTTTTTCTTGACTTTCGGACTGCACTTGTCTTGGTTGCAATTTTTCATATATTTGGAAATATCGGCCGGATAAGCTTTTTTACTAAAGGATTGGACCGGGGAATTCTCTTGAAATTTGGATTGCCGAGTGTAGCTTTTACTATCATTGGTGCTTTTCTTGTGCCACTCATTCCTCAAAATACACTTAAAGGTATATTGGGAATGTTTCTTATTTTTTACTCTATTCATTCTCTATGGAAGGAGGATTTCAGGGTAAAGGCGTCTACTTTAAATTCTCTAATTGGCGGGGGGCTTTCCGGATTTCTGGCTGGACTTATTGGAACTGGTGGGGCCTTGCGTGGTGTATTTTTGACAGGATTTGGACTGGCTAAAGAAAAATATATTGCTAGTGCGGCGGCAATTGCTCTGGCTGTGGATATTACTCGCTTGCCATTATATCTAAGTCAGGGTTTTCTTAAGAATCAATATTTTTGGTATATACCTATCCTATTTGTTCTTGCACTTGCCGGATCTTTTGCCGGAAAGCAAATTGTCAAACTTTTCCCTTATCAAATATTTCGCAAAATAGTTTTAGTAGCGATACTTTTGGTAGGGGTGAAATTTGTTTTTGAATTGATAATTTGACAGATTGTACATAATTATGTAAGATCAAAATATGACACATACATTACCTATTACCAAAGCAAGAGAAGAATTACCTACTCTGGTCGATCGTGCGAAAAGACGACTTGATGAATATATTATTACAGTCAACGGCTCACCAGCAGCTGTTTTAATGTCTATTGATGAATATGAATCCTGGAAAGAAACAAATGAAATAATGGCTGATCCGGGACTCTTGAAAGCTATAAAAGAAGGAGATGAAGATATCAGGAAAGGAAGAGTCTATAATTGGGAAGATGTAAAAAAAGAATTAAACCTCGATGTTTAAGATCAAACTTACTGCCACGGCGCGAAAAGAATTAAAGCAAATCTCCAAATCACACCAACTTGCAATGGGGGAAATATTTGAAGAAATCAAAGAATACCCTCATATTGGCAAACCATTAAGCCGTGAATTAATTCAACGTTTTTCATATAAAGTTTCTGTTTATCGAATAATTTATACTTTAAATAAAAAAGATAAAATAATAACCATCATCACTGCCGGGCATAGATCAATTGTTTATAAATAAAAATGATCAAGGCGATAATACTGGACGTAGATGGAGTGATTGTCGGAGAAAAAAAGGGTTTTAATTCTCCTGACCCTCACCCTACCGTGATACAAAAACTTAAAAATTTAAGAGAGATGGGTATTCCTGTTATTCTTTGTACTGCCAGACCTCATTATTCTTCAATAGAAAAAATTATAGAGGATGCTCAACTTAAAAATTTGCATATTACCAATGGCGGAGCGGTGATTATCGATCCGATAGATAATGTAATACTGACAAAACATGTGATTGAAAACCAATCTGCGAGTGAAATAATAAGAACGTATATTAACGCTGGTATTTATACGGAGTTTTATACCACTGAAACATACTTTGCAGAGCAATATCAGGTAGACAAGATAACTGAAATACATACTTTTGTTTTAGGGAAGGAACCCAATATTGCTTCTTCTTTAATAAAAGAGGCAGAAAATAAAGAAATAGTCAAAATTATGCCAATTGGGAAAAATGCAGATGAAAAAGAACGTATAGCAAAAATTTTTGATGATAATAATTTTGGGAACATTGCGACTTTAAGTTGGGGAATACACCCGTATGCTCTCCCCTATCAATTCGGCATTATTACCGCTAAGAATATTTCTAAAAAAGAAGGAGCAGAAGAAATAATCGAACGGCTTAATATAGCTTTTGAGGATATTTTAGGAGTCGGAGATAACTTAAATGACTGGCAATTTATGCAGCTTTGCGGATATGTAGCGGCGATGGGAAATGCCGGAAATGATCTAAAGCAACTGGTTTTGGCAAAAGGGAACAGGGGATACGTTGGTAAGTCAGTTGACGAAAACGGAATTTTGGATATTTTAAAGTTTTTCGGGATTTAATTTAATATAATA
>CAYNLS010000111.1:1417-3443 GCA_964398125.1 uncultured Gammaproteobacteria bacterium | reverse complement strand
ATAATAATCAAGATATTTTGCACTTTTTTCGGTAGAGAAATTTATTTCAATATTGCTGACGAACTTTATTTTGTAGGTGGTTTTTTTGGTGCAGTTATTGAATATATGCGCACTGTAATGAAAGTATATTATCTGCATAATATTTCTCTTGACTCTTTGTTTTTCGATTTTAGAAAAATCAAGCATGATGCAAAAATCTGCGATATGTAGATGAAAGGTGCTTATGGTATTTAACGCAAGACCCATAGTATCGCTTGGCATAGTAAAAACATAGATTATAATTGTTTTAAAATTATCCGTATTATGCTTAAAGAGAAATACAAAATCAACAGCGAACTCATTTTTGAAATTATTGGCGGTCAAATGACTGTTTATGATCCTGAAAAATCTTACTTACACACATTTGATGAAGTTGCAACAAAAATTGTTGAAATGCTAAAAAAAAAGAAAACGGAAGATGATATTGTCGACAATTTGACCAAACTTTATGATGTTGAAAAAAAGCAAGTCAAAGATGACCTCAAGACGCTTCTGAAAGAATTGCTTCGGAAAAAAATTCTTATTAAATCTTAAGACTTATTTTTAGCTCAAGATGATTGATCTTAGAAAACTTCGTAAAATCCGCACATTTGGTGACAGTATGCATCCCTTGATGAAAGATCAAGATATCGTGCATTATCGTCCGATTGCATTTAAAGAGATCAGAACAGGAGATGTAATTGTTGTTCAAAAAAATAATATTTTTATCACTCATCGTGTGATTTACAAAAAATCCACATCCCTGATCACAAAAGGTGACAGCAATCCAAAGCCGGACGAGTTGTCTTACGAGAAAGACATTGTCGGAAAGGTATATATGATAGAAAGAAAAAGAAAAAAAGTAAAAATTGAAGAACTTTATTTGATGCAATCGACAATTTATTACAAAGAAATAGTTCGTTTAAACAATGCTTTTCGTGAGGCGCAAATAAATTTCGTTTTCCTAAAAGGATTGCTTCTTCATCTTTATTATCAAAAATCTCATCCGAAGAGAATTTATGCCGATTGTGACATTCTTATAAATAAAATTCAGATAAATAAAATCGATGATATTTTTTATAAATCAGGCTACAAAAGATTATTTGAGAAAAAAAGTGAAAGTTTAAGTGATAGTGACTCAAATACCGAAATAAATTATTTTCAAGTCGTAAACGGAGTCAAGGTCATATTTGACATACATTTCGCTCCGGCTTTTATGATGACCAAATTTAATATTAATCATAGGTTTTATGACAAAGCTCTTTTAGAGTCATTGACCGGTCATTTTTTAGAAAAAAAACGCAAGGTTTTTATCGATCACAATCAATTTGCCATTTTACAGAAAGTTGAACTTGTGGCTTATCTAGCGCTGCATTTTTTTCATCATAATTATAGAGAAATATTCAGATTGCAACTCATACAATCAATTTTAGAAAAAGATTTTTCAGATTCTGACTGGGTGCGGCTTGAAAAGTTTATAAAAAAATACAAAATACAAAATTTTATCTATCCGGTTTTCGTACTTCTTAAGGAGTATCCTTTGGTTGTTTTACCAAAGTTTTTTCTTGCAAAAATCCATCCCAAACAATTTTTCACCGATATTTTGATGATTAAAATCAGAAAAGATGTTTTTACAAGTCAAAATCGATTGCAGGCTGGAATTGAAAGATTTTTATTATTACTATTATTATCGCCCGAGGCATTTTATAAAAAACTGGGTGTTTTTGTCGATTCGACAGTATTGAAAGCAGTCTTTAAAGTCCTTTTAAAATTATTTTAATCGTGCTTAGGGCGATTTTTAAATCAACATATAAACTTCGGTTTTTCACGTATATAAGGTCAAGCTCCATCCACTGCCGAAACGTCAGATTATGTGATCCTTTGACGACCCAAGACGAAGTTATTCCGGGTAAAACCGTAAATCTGTCTTTGTATTTTGAAGGTATCTTTTTTGCTTCATCAATGGGCAGCGGGCGAGGTCCGACAAATGCCATTTCGCCTTTTATGA
>CAYNLS010000111.1:0-1407 GCA_964398125.1 uncultured Gammaproteobacteria bacterium | reverse complement strand
TATGATATTTATGAGTTGCGGCAATTCATCAAGACCAGCGTGGGATAAAAATTTACCGATTTTTGTGTATCTCGGATCATTAAAGATCTTAAAAACCGGACCATCGGCCTGATTGCGATTACGATAGGTTTTTTTTAGCTTTTCGGCGTCCTGCACCATGGTACGAATTTTATAAAGCATAAAAGGCTTTTTATTTTTACCTGCTCGAAGCTGTTTAAATAAAAATGGACCTTTTGAGGTAAGTTTTACAAAAAAAAATAATATTGCAAAAAGAGGAAGCAGTAATATCAAAAAAAAGCCAGCGAATAATCGTTGTAACATTTTCTGAAAATATCTATGACATATCTTATCATGTATAATCGAGCTTGCTGTATAATAAAAAGACTTCAATGAAAAAGATTTTGAGATATGTAAAAATTGCATGGAAGATCACCTCAGATAATTATTTTATTTCGATATTTCTACTGATTGTAGCATTTGTTGGCTTTGTGTCGATTTTCAAAATATTTACTGCAAAAGGCCAAGTGGTTTATGCGACGGTCAAAGTATCACAAGGTCTTTGGTGGGCGAATATACTCAATGCCCCGACCTGGATGACACAAAATCTAAAAAAAGGCGATGTAGAGAAAAGTTTGACCGGCGGCACTGTTGCTGAGATAATGGATGCCCGTTATTATCCAGCGCAAAATTCCCAAAGCATTAAAACTCAAGAGTACAGTATTTTTCTTACGGTGAAATTGACGGCAGATTACAACAGTCGAAAAAATGTGTATTCATTTAAGCGCTCGGCAATAGGAGTAGGCTCACCTATTGAATTTGAGTTTAATAATGCACAGATTGCAGCCACAATCATTGCATTATCAAATAATCCTCCTGAAAATAAATATGTATCCAAAACAATCACTTTGTATAAACCTTTTGTAGACAGTCGTGATTATGATGGAATAAAGATCGGAGACACATACTTTGACGGTCAGGAGGAGATAATCGAGATTCTGGATAAATCGGCTGTCCCATCAAGCGGTGGCTATATTGAGGGGCGCAATATTGGTTTTGGAGATAATCGTTCAAATGTTGAGATTGTGGTCAATATGAAGCTAAAACAAAATCGCAATAATCTTATGTATAACGATGAATACGCCGTTCAGATAGGACGTGAGATCAATTTCGAGACTGCATCATACTATTTTGACGACTATAGGATTCTACACATAGAATAAGCAACCTCCGTATCTCTACAGGATATTTTATACACATCGAGTATATATAAGTATTTTGTTCATAGCTTGACAAAACTTGATATGTTATATACTGTGTTCTATACTATAGGTTATATACTTAATCGTATATACAATTATGGCAGAAATTCCGAGTCCACAACCAGAGCCAAAACCAGTTGCAAAATCG
>CAYNLS010000110.1:0-3515 GCA_964398125.1 uncultured Gammaproteobacteria bacterium | reverse complement strand
TGTCCATCATATTTTCTGAAGCATTCTAAAGCACGATGCAGCTCAAGCAGTTCGCTTCTTTTTATTTCCCTTTGCGCTTTTCCAGCTAATACAGCATGCTTTTCTTTTGCAACGCTTAATTTTTTTTGAACTATATCATAAAAGTAAACATCCATTCCCAGATTTTCTGCAATAACCGAAAGTTGTGATCCAATATTTCCGTAACCGATGATTCCCAATTTTTTGCCGCGTATTTCAAAGCTTCCCTTCGCATCTTTATTCCATTCTCCTTTGTGTAGACTTTGACTTTTGTCAAAAACGCACCGCGCAAGCATGATCATTTCTCCGATAATGAGCTCACAAACACTTCTTGTCGCACTGTATGGCGCATTGAAAACTACGATTCCTCTTTCAGCCGCAGTTTTTAAATCAATGTTATTTGTACCGATACAAAATGCGCCAACTGCAAGTAATTTTTTCGCTTTTTCAAGAACGGCTTTTGTTATCTGTGTTTTTGATCTGATTCCAAGAATAGTCACATCACCGATTCTTTTAATTAAATCTTCTTCAGACATTGCTTTTTTCTCGGTTTCGATGATATATCCTTCTTCAGAAAAATATTTCACGGCATTTTGATGAATATTTTCCAGAAGCAAAACTTTTATTTTGTTCTTCGGATAGGAAAATTTTTTCGTTGCGGGAAATTCCTGTAAAAATCCACCAAAACTTTTTACCGATTTATCTGCGAGTCGAATGACATTTTGACGCCTCACATTTTCTGTAAAAGCCACAAAAATATCAGCCGCTTTTTCTTTTTTGATTTCATAATCTGTAAATCCGTCACCCAATATAATGGTTTTGCCCTTTAATTTTAAAGATTTTATTGCCCGCACTTTACCTTGTGATTTTGCAAGATAATTCTTTTTATCAAAAGTTGTGGCTTTTCCATTTTTCGAAAAAATAAATTTGTTTGCCAAAACATGATCTTTTTCTATACCAAATTCGGAAACTATCGGTAAAACATACTCAATAAATCCACCGGAAATAATATAAATCAGATCATTATTTTCTTGAAAAAAACTTTTATTTTCTTTGATTGATTTGGAAACTGAGTTTTTTAATTTAAAAATTAAAGCTTCAATATCTTTAACCGAAGGTTGAAAAAGTTCTAGTCGTTTTTTGAGAGAACTCTGAAACGGCATTTTTCCTTCCATGCCGAGATTCGTGATTTTACTGATTTGTTTTAGGATCTTATCCTTATTTGGATTATTTTGAAGGGCTATTTTTGCAAGCTCGTCAAGCGATTCTGATTTTACGAAAGTGCTATCAAAGTCTATTATAAAATTTTGAAACATGATAGAAAAATATTCTACCATAATGAATAAAATTTATAATAGATTTTCTATAAGTATAATGTGATATATGAATTGGCTGATTTTTTCACTTCTTTCGATCATATTTCGTGCCTTTTTCAGCATTGCACTCAAGATCCAAAGTAATCAAGCCAGAGTTTCACCGATCACTCACTCGGTTTTATTAACCTCCGTTGGGGCATTATTTGCAGTCATTATCAGTCCATTTGCCGGTCGAATTTCTTTAAAAGAAATTTCAGGCGTCTGGTTGCTAACGACTGTTATGATCATTTCCCAGGTTATTGGCAACATCTTGTATTTTAAGGGTTTGGAAAAACTTGATGCCGGGACAACACAGATTGCCCTGTCTTCGATACTGATCTGGAGTACAATTCTGTCGGTGATCTTCCTGAACAGCAATTTTTCGTTGATACAAATTACGGGAATAATACTTCTCATGCTTGCAATTTTCGTAGCTCAATATAGAAAAAATGGAAAAAAGCTTACCTCACATATAGTTTATATTTTACTTTCTGCTGTTGTTTTTTCAGTTTTTCAAGTAACTACTGCTTTACTTGCCGATGCTATGAGTACCGCAACATATCTGTTTATCTCCTATTTAGGAGCTATGATTCTGACATTGGTTGTCTATTACAAAAAAATAGCTGATGACTTTGAAACAATTAAAAAAAATTCATTTGTGATTGGTAGAAATGCTGTTTTTGTAGGAGGCACAAGCATAAGTTTTCTATTGTTTTTATACTATGCATTTCAGACTGCCCCGGACAAAGGAGTCGTTTCGGTTATGCAGACTTCACAAGTAGTGCTCACTGTGATATTTGGAGTTATTTTTCTGAAAGAATACGATGGTATAAAACAAAAAATATTGGCAGGCATGATTGCAGTGATCGCCGGTATTTTGATCAATTCTTAAAAAAACTCTTGAGTAATTTTGAAACTTGATAGAAAAATATTCTACCGTATCTTTTATCAATGAAGATAATAATATTCTCTAAGTGATGAATGACTTAGTGTAAATATTTACAATGGCCAAGGATAAACGATCATTTCAGAAAGAGGAATCTCTTTAATTTCATCATGATTGTTTATGAGAATAATGATCATCGGAATTTTGGAACGGCGAAAGCTTTCCCACAAAAGTTGTTTACACATATTACATGGGTAGGTAAATTCTCCTTTTTTTAATTTCTCCGTGCTCGTCATTGCCATTGCAACAATCTGTCCTTCTCCGTGAGCTGCAGCATGCACAAGCGCGCATTGTTCGCCGTGTAAAGTAAGACTAAGTGTGTCAGAAAAATATTGAGCCGAAGAATAAATATTTCCTTTCTTGGTAAGAACTGCTGCGGAGTAGACCATCAGATTATCTTTTGGATAAGGATTTTTCAAAGCCTTTTTGGCTTCGTGGATTAGTTTGTCTTTTATAATTTCGTTCATAAGGAAATATTATATCACCACCACTCCTCCACACTTTCACCTTCTTTACGGATAAATCTTGATTTCATCGCATAGTTCGTACGTCCGAAGATCGACCTAATTTTTGCATGGGTAATAAAAAGTTTTTTACGTGCCCGTGTAATGCCGACATAAAACAATCGTCTTTCCTCCTCAAGTTGATGTTGGTCGTCAACAGAACGTGAATGAGGTAATATTCCTTCCTCAAGTCCGACAATAAAAACATAATCAAATTCCAGACCTTTTGCCTGATGCAATGTCATGAGTCTTACACCTTGTTCTGCATTTCCTTTTTTCTCAGATTCAAAATACTCAGATTCTACGAGTGAGACCTGTTCGAGAAATGTCACTAATTCTGGAAAATTCAGAGCGACGGATTTTAACTCCTTTATGTTTTCAAGTCGGGCATATTCCTCAGGGATTTCCGGATCATAAAGTTCGAGATATCCTGTTTTATTGAATATTTCTTCCATCAATTCTGCAGTCGGAATGGATTTTTTTGATTCGTGATATGCCAGATAAAAAGATTTGAACTTGGTAAAACGTTGCTTGCCTATTTTGTTAACCCGATCCAATGCTATTTCGTCGGTCGGATGCACAAGTAATCTTAAATAAGAAAGTATGTCTTTGATTTCACGGCGTTCATAAAATCTTGTGCCGCCAATCAATGTGTAGGGAATGCTTTCATTTAAAAATGCTTCCTCGATGATG
>CAYNLS010000109.1:494-3643 GCA_964398125.1 uncultured Gammaproteobacteria bacterium | reverse complement strand
AGTATCGCCCAATTCTCGCCATATTTCATAGTCCAGTTTAATTTTTTTAGAATAATTCTTTTTCCATATTTAACGCTTACATTTTTCATCCTAATTAACTCTTTAGGAATTTTTATATTTTTTCTAATGTTTATGCCAGCACTGATAATTTGCTTATGAGAAAATAACTCTTTAACTTTTTTTTGATTAAGAATTATTTTCCTATTGCCATTCGCATAAACTTTCCCGTCTTTCAATACTAGAACATGATTAATCTGTTTTGGTATTTCATCAAATCGATGAGTGATAAGAATCAACTGTGTTTTTTTTAATATTTTCGTAATAAGTGCCACAAACTCTACTCTTGAACTTTCATCAAGTCCGTCAAGAGGTTCGTCTAAAATCAATAATTTTGGTTTTTTTGCAAGAGCGCGGTGGAGAAGAAACTTTTTTATTTCACCAGTTGATAACGTTGAAAGATTTTGATTCTGTGATTTATTAAAATGCAATTTAGTTGCATTATGATGTAGGGGAGAGTAGCGAAATTTTTTTTCCAGATCAAAAGACACATATCCGATTTCATCTATTTGATAACTGAAAGTTTTATTACCACTTATCGACCAATCTTCAAAAAGTGACCTCAAAAGGGTAGTCTTACCTGCTCCATTCAGACCAAGTACAGCCCAATGTTCGCCAGCATTTATCTGCCAGTTAATATTATCAAGTATTTTTTTGTTATGAAATGAAACAGAGACATTTCTGAAGATTATTTTTTTACTGATCATGTTGGTTGTAGTCTATGGATTTCCTTTAGAAGCCCAGGTTGCTTCAGATTATAAGCGGTCACAAGTCTAAGACCTGATTCTGGATTATAACCAAGACAAATTCCTCCCATTACTTCGGGACCATCTGGAGTACCTCTAGAATAGGCGATAAGATCGATTCCATGACTGCTATTAGGACTTGGGGGTGATAATTTTGGTCTGCAACCATATGACAATATTGTTCTAATTCCCTTGATTGCCGCAAGTGGGTCAGCATCCAAAACTCTTTGTGAATATAATTCAAGTTCTTGATCTGAAATCATAACTCCAGGTGTGATTTCAAATTCCGGATCACTTGTATCTCCAATTGTTGTTAATCCGGGCAATCCAAGTGCAAGTGGAGTGTCTCTTTGTATTCTCCAATACACCCCCTTTGCTGCACTGGCTACTATTTGAATTGGTCCATATTTTGTACCAATAGGTAAGATGTGACCATCTCTCTCATCATGTATTACTTCAGCCGCGACTACTTGCTCGTCACCAAAAGATCTGAAAATTGCTTGCATTATATCCTCTGGAGTAAATTGTGGAAAAATATCAGAGTGCTTTAATCCTGTTAATAACAATTTCATTCTAGCTGCGCGGACAATCTTCCACATTGCAGGACTTAATTCAGCAAGAATTACATTTGGACCTAAATCGTCGATTTGTCCATGTAATGTCTGCGCCCTAAGTTGACGATGATAACGTTGATCCGCAATCGCATGAAGCATTTTTGGATCAATGGTTGCCAAAGTTTCACTGCGATTAGAAATACTCATAAAAAAATTACAACTTATGGCATTTTCTTCCAATTTTCCGGACGAAGTTCGCGGACTTTTTTGCCAGCTTTCCACATTTCAAGATTTTTCATTTCATCAATTTCCTGATTTAATTCTGATCGATAATTTTTTGTACTATTTTTCTTAAGAACTCGTTTTGCTTCACGACCACTGGCAACTTCATCATAAAGTTCTTTAAAAACAGGTTTAACTGCTTTTCTAAATTTATCTTTCCAGTCAAATGCTCCACGCTGGGCTGTAGTTGAAACGTTGGCAAACATCCAGTCCATTCCTTTTTCTCCAACAAGCCTGATTAAACTCTGCGTCAGTTCTTCAACAGTTTCATTGAAAGATTCACTTGGACTATGTCCATGCCGGCGGAGTTCTTCATATTGAGCTTCAAAAACGCCCTCAAGCGCACCGATAAGAATTCCTCGTTCTCCGGTAAGATCACTAAAAACTTCGTTTTTAAATGTCGTTGGAAAAAGATAACCTGAGCCAACTGCAATTCCAAGCGCAAGACATTTTTCCTTTGCTTTTCCTGATGGGTCTTGAAATATCGCATAACTGCTATTGATTCCACTTCCCTCCGTATAATTCCTTCGCACAGTGAGTCCGGAACCTTTTGGAGCTACCAAAATAACATCAATATCTTTTGGAGGAATTACTTTAGTTATATCTTTGTAAGTCACGGAGAATCCATGTGAAAAATAAAGAGTTTTTCCTTTTTTAAGAAGTGGTTTCAGTTTTGGCCAGAATGCTTTTTGACCGGCGTCTGATAATAGATACATGATGATTGTTCCGCGTTTTGCCGCCTCTTCGATCTCAAACAACGTTTTGCCCGGAACCCAGCCATCTTCTTTTGCCTTGTTCCATGATTTTGATTCTTTACGTTGTCCGATAATCACATTTATTCCGTTATCTCGCATATTGAGAGCCTGTCCTGGCCCCTGTACTCCATAACCCAAAACTGCAACAACTTCGTTTTTTAAAACTTTTTTAGCTTTGACAAGAGGAAATTCATCTCTAGTAACTATATTTTCTGTGACACCACCAAAATTTATTTTCATAAAATCATTTGTAAATTAATAATTATTTAATTAGGTCGAAGAATGCGGATTTTGAAAAATTTCATTGCTGCTCGTTAACAACGAGATGACCGTAGACTTTCTCAGCTTGAGAATTTTTCAACAATACGTATTCGAGACCTTATTCTATTTTAGTGCTATTGCCTCGATTTCAACAAGTGCTCCAAGTGGCAAAGCTGCAACTTGCACTGTAGATCTTGCCGGTTTATTTTTATTAAAAAAACTTGCGTAAACTTCGTTCACTTTTTTATAATCGTTAATATCTGCTAAAAATATTGTCGTTTTAATAATCTTATTTAAAGATGACCCCGCAGATATGATAACATTTTCCAAATTTTTTATAGCTTGTTTTGTTTGGTTTTCGATTCCATCAACTAGTTTTCCTTTTTTGGGATCGATACCTACTTGCCCCGCACAAAAAATCATTCGGTTGTGTTCGATCGCTTGTGAATAGGGACCTACTGCTTTCGGAGATTTGTTTGTATCAATAACTTTCA
>CAYNLS010000109.1:0-484 GCA_964398125.1 uncultured Gammaproteobacteria bacterium | reverse complement strand
CTTGCGATGCACTACTTACTAACTTTGCATATTTTGCCAAAACTCCCCTTTTATATTTTGATTCTTTTGGTTTCCAAGATTTTTTTCTTCCTGCTATTTCTTTTTCAGATAATTTTATATCAATGGTTTTTTTCTCGACATTAATATCAATAATATCACCTTCGTGAATAAGTCCAATGGGTCCACCGACCGCGGCTTCCGGTGTGACATGACCAATCATTATGCCATGTGTTCCGCCGGAAAATCGACCATCGGTGATGAGCGCAACATTTTTTCCAAGTCCTGCACCCATCAGCGCTGATGATGGAGATAACATTTCACGCATTCCCGGCCCACCAATTGGACCTTCGTTGCGAATTATCATGACATCACCTTTTCTTATTTTATTTTCTAAAATTGCATTCAATGCGTCTTCTTCACTTTCAAAAACACTGGCCGGTCCTTTGTGTTGTTTTAATTCTTTACCTGAAAGTTTCATCACTGC
>CAYNLS010000108.1:0-3703 GCA_964398125.1 uncultured Gammaproteobacteria bacterium | reverse complement strand
TTATGAAGAAGAATAAAATAAGTTGTGTATAAAATGTTTTGTTGTGTGTCGGGTGCGATCATTATATTATTATAGTCTAGATTCTAGATATTACTATTTTCGCTCGTAATCGAAAATTTAACTCGGTTCCAAGCAAAGTTGTCATCATTATCCATATAGTCGTGAGTGGCGTGTTGCGTGGAAACTCGTAAATTTTGGTTACTTCGCTCATCCGAATAAATCGATTTGTTGTGAAGTATCTATTTTCTTTTTCTCTTTCACTGGTTTTGGTTCTTCTTTTTTGTTATTAAAAAGTTTTACATTTAAAGTATAAAGATCCAATTCGCTTAATTGCTTTTTTATATTTTCTTTGAAACCGTTAAATTCCAGATTTTTCAGCTCAAATTTTACATCAACATCAGTGACTATTGTGGCGACCTTTTTGAAAAGTGCAATCGTGTCTTTATGGTTCTCAACAATTTTTTTCCATTTTTCGTTTTCTATTTGCGATGAATTTTTCAACATATTTTCAATTGTTACAAATTGATGCAGAAGTTTTGTCGCTGTTTTTGGACCGATACCACGTGCCGTATTGTAGTTGTCAGATGAATCGCCGGCCAAAGCTTTATAATCCGGAATTTGATTTGGTTCAACACTAAATCTATTTACTACCTCCTTTTGTGTATAAAGATTGAAGTTTGTGACTCCGAATTTTGGAGTAATCACAAAGATTTGATCATCAACAAGTTGCAGGAGATCACGGTCGCCGGTAAGAATTAAAGTTCGGTCGACTGAATTTTCTTCTGCTTTTGCAATTGTGCCGATGACATCATCAGCTTCAAAACCTTCTTTTTTAAAACAGCTCACTCCACCAGCCTTAAGCAATCCTTCAATAAGCGGTATCTGGGGTTTAAGAGTGTCGTCCATTGGCGGTCGTTTACCTTGATATTCTTTAAACAATTTTTTTCTGAAAGTAGGCACTGGAGTATCAAAACATACTGCTAGATGAGTCGGTTTAAAATCGACGATCACTTTTTGAAGCATGAGAAAAAAACCATAGATCGCATTTGTCGGGACACCTTTTTTACTTTTAAGTTCAGGCGGGAGAGCATGAAAGGCGCGATGAATCATCGCGTGCGCATCGATAAGAAGAAGTGTTTTCATAATTTACTCGCTTGATTTAGTTTTCTTTCCGACAATTTTTTCAAATTCGTCCTGATCCATATTTTCTTTTTTGATCAAAGTTTCAGCGACGCCGTCAAGTTCTTTTTTATGAGCTTTGATTATTCCGACCGCTTTTTCGTGGGCAACGTCAAGAATTTTTCTTATTTCGGTGTCGATCTTTGCCATCATTTCCTGTGATACCGAACTTTGTTCCCAATACGCTTTTCCCCATTCGGTGACGTCCATAGTGGGTCCGTAGTTTACCGGTCCGAGCGAACTCATGCCAAAGTCGGTGACCATTTTGCGGGCAATATTTGTCGCCTGATCAAAATCATTGGCGGCTCCTGTGGTGATCTCATTAAAAATGTATTCTTCTGCGGCGCGCCCACCCATCATCACGGCAAGTCTTTCGAGAAGATGTGATTTTGTCTCGTGCAGTTTGTCGCTGTCTGGCGGAATAAGAGTATAGCCAAGTGCCATGCCTCGTGAAACGATTGAGATTCTGTGTACTGTGTCTGTGTGTGGTTGAAAATGGGAGACAATTGCGTGTCCCGCTTCGTGATAAGCGGTGATTTTTTTATCAAAATCACTCTGGAGTCGTTTTTTTTCAGGGCCAAGCTTCACTCGAGTTGCCGCTTCTTCTATGTCTTCCATAGTCACTTTATCGCGATCAGCCCGAGCTGCTTTTATAGCTGCTTCATTCATCATGTTTTCGATATCTGCACCTGAATAACCAACTGTTCTTCTTGCGACTTTTTCCCAATCTACATTTTCGGACAAGACTTTGTTTCGTGAATGTATGGCGATTATAGCCTTACGCCCGCCGACATCAGGGTAATCGACAATCACTCTTCGATCAAAACGACCCGGCCGCAGAAGGGCTGAATCAAGCAGGTCTCCACGATTTGTAGCTGCGATAACAACAACTTGCTCGTTTGTAGTAAAACCGTCCATTTCAACCAATATCTGATTTAATGTTTGTTCCCTTTCATCATGTGCCGGCATCACTCCACTTGAACGAGCTCGACCGATCGCATCAATTTCGTCGATAAATATTATTGAAGGTGAATTTTTTTTAGCCTGGGCAAAAAGGTCACGCACTCGAGCCGCACCGATACCAACCAACATTTCCATAAATTCCGAACCGGCAATTGAAAAGAAAGGCACACTGGCTTCACCGGCGACTGCCTTGGCAAGAAGAGTTTTTCCAGTTCCGGCCGGACCTACAAGTATCACACCTTTTGGAGTACGCGCTCCGACTTTTTTATATTTTTCAGGATGTTTAAGAAAATCGACTATTTCTTCAAGTTCTTTTTTGGCCTCATCAACTCCGGCAACATCTTTAAATGTCACATTGGATTTATCTTTCATAAATCGCTTAGCTTTTGATTGCCCAAAGGAAAAAACCGAATCCTGTGCACCACGAGCCTGACGAATGATGAACATAAAAAGGAAAAACAAAAGAAGCGCCGGGATAAGATTGCCGATGATTTGAATAATTGCGGCAGACGTCTGAGTGTCTTTGGTTTCGATAACCACGTTTTCAAGTTTGATATCAGAATCGGTGACTATCTGGCGAAAACTATCTCCTGTTTCAATGTGAGTTATTCCAAAAGCGCCATTTTTATATTCTGCCGTGACTTTATTATCTTCGATAACGACCTTTTTTATGCGATCGCTTTTTAAATCTTTTATAACCTGCGATAAAGTAACATCTTTTGCGTTATCGGGTGTTGAATTGAGTAGCGGAGCAAAAATCGTGATCAAAAAAAAACTTATAAAAATCACTATGAATATAGTCTTTATATCAAAATTGATTTTGAACTCTTTGATTTTCTTTTTTCCGACAGGTGACGTATTTTTCTTATTATTCATATCGCACTATTCTAACAAATATTTGCTAGAATAGAAAGCCATAGGAACGTATGTTTACCACAGTCCATTTCAAGGAAAACAACAAGAATTTTGTAATCAAAAAGTCGTGTGAGATATTACGGCGCGGAGGACTTGTGGTTTTTCCGTCAGACACCGTTTACGGACTTCTTGTTGACAGTACAAATGAAAACGCCGTAAAAAAACTTATCCAGTTTAAAAATCGTCCTATTGGAAAAGCAATTTCTGTGTTCGTTTCTGGCTTTAAAATGTTAAATTCGGTGGTTGATGTGCCACATGATAAATCAGAATTGTTGAAACATTTGTTACCTGGACCATTTACTGTCATTTTAAAATCAAAACACAAAGTATCAAAATCATTGGAATCGGAAAAGGGAACGCTTGGAGTGCGAATGCCTAACTACTCATTAGTTAATGATCTTGTCAGTAAATATGGAAAACCGATCACGGCAACTTCAGCAAATTTGGGTGGAAAAAGTCCTCATTATTCAATTAACACATTTTTAAGTCTTCTCCCTGACTCTAAAAAGAAACTCGTCGATTTATTAATTGATGCCGACACTCTTCCTCGCAACAAACCCTCAACAGTGATCGATTTATCTTTGTCAAATATGAAACTGCTTCGTCGTGGAGATATCGTTTTTGAAAAAAGGGATAGTTATATATC
>CAYNLS010000107.1:0-3726 GCA_964398125.1 uncultured Gammaproteobacteria bacterium | reverse complement strand
CAAGAAAAACTCGGTATATCTCCCGAGGAAACAATCGCTGTTGGTGATGGTGCAACCGATGTATCAATGTTTGATTATGCTGCTGTTAAAGTGGCTATAGGTAATGCCGAAGAACAGTTAAAAGTAAAAGCTAATTATATTGCACCAAGTGTGCATGACCATGGGATTTTGGATGTGATAAATAAGTACCTTAGAGTTTAAAACTATCTTTTTCCTCTAAAAATCGATGCTAGTACTTTATTTTCCGTCAAAATATCGATTGTAGCTGGGTAAGTTTGCCGCAAAAAGCCAAGTTCCCAAACTGCGCTTTGAGCATGTATGGATTGTAGATCGTTACGAATCAAATGATGAAACCAATTGCTTATTTCAATTCTAGGAATAAACAGACTTGTCATCATTTTTGCTCCTGACATAAGCGGTATGAATGAGGTGCGCAGAGCAAATTGACTTTCTTGTTCTTCTTGAGGATTGACGAGCAAACTTCCTTTTTGTAGCAAGCGCCTGAAATCTTCAGTTACTGCACCAAATGTGTAGTAAGGATCATCAACTAGTTTGGAATTTAAGGAAAAGACTTTACCTATTGAAAGCGCACTTGCCGTGATCAAATCTTGCTCCTTTGAATCAGGTAAACCACGATAATTATAATCTTCAAACGCATCGCCTACATATGCTGCCCACTGCCCAAATGTCATATCACCACATTGGTGGGCATCACGTTGCTGTAGTAACCATTGGGTCAGACTTGCAGTTGATTTTTCAAGTTTTCTCGCTTGATCTCTTTCGACAAATCGTCTAACCCTTTCAGTAATTGTTGTCATGACAGGATATTATACAGTAGAATTACAAAATCTCACTGGTCTCCCCGTCTGAAGATTGTGGAAGGATATGAATATCCGCATTATAACTATCGGTGTAAACAAATTCGGTTTCGCCATTGAGGACCGCTTCGTAGGCTTTGCAATATTGGCAACCGCCTTGAGCGCAATCAAATTTTTCAAGTTGACGCGCGGCTTTTATATCACGGGCAATATCAAGAAGTTTTTCGTAAGATTCATATTCGTCAGGCAGTGTGACTGAAGTTGGCTCGTCATTTCTTTGTAGATACCAATAGCCGGCGCCACTCACAGGATGAGTTTGGCAATTTTTAACAAGAAGATAATAGATTGGCAGTTGTAAAGATTCAGGATTTTCATCATATTTACTTGTTTTAAAATCGATTATGTTTACACTATCATCTTTTTCAATATATTCAAGCCAGTCGATTTTTCCGCACAAGATGATATTATCTTCTTCAGACAACCAATAATGAGGTAGATCGCCTTTGATTTTCACTGCTTTTTTGACTATCGGACCGGGATTTTTGGCAATGCGATTTATCATTTCGCGACCTTTTTCTTTAAATCTGCTTTCGGTATCTTTATTTAAAAAACCTCCACGTTTTCCTTCAAAATTTTTCCATGCTTTATCAAAACGATCCATCAAACTCATAGTTATCCGCTGTGCGACAGGTAATAATGAAATTTCATCAATCACATTATGCACTGCAGCTCCAAGCGCGAGAGGTGGTGACATGATCTTGATTTTATGATTAGTCTTGGGATCCCGATAAATATTTTTCAAAAAATAAAGCCGGCGACAAAGCAGAAAATCGCTTATTGATGAGTGTGAAACCCAAACTGCGTCGTATTTATCAGATGGCATAGTAGCCATATTATAACGCAAGAACTGACTCTTTTTCTTTTTTTGTCATCTTTTTTATCTGCCATTCTCGTTTTAATGCTGAAGATTTATTAGAAAATTTTTCATTGTAAACAAGTTCCACTGGTTGTTTGCTTCTTGTATATTTTGCACCAAGATTTTTTGAGTTGTGTTCCCCTACTCTTCGTTTGAGATCCGTAGTTACACCAGAATAAAGTGAATCATCAGCGCAACGCACAATATAAAAGTAAAATATTTTTGCGGTTGTCATTTTATGTATATATAGTATAATTAAATCTGTTAAGTCAATAAACCTGCTTAAATATTTGTTTCGTTCTTAGATAGTTCTACAACAACTCTACGTCACGTAAACATTTTTCAGGATCACGAAGATAGGTCATAAGCATTTTTTTACTTTTGGGCCTTTATCTAAATCAAGAAAGTAATCCTCGAAAGATTTGAGCAGATTCATTGGGATTAACAAAAGCAGCAATTGCCTTTTCCCGTGCTATTAATCCAGATGTAAAACCATAAATTGGTTTATACCAATCAAGTTTATCAAAGAAACCCACTAAGGCAATTTTGTCACTCGGTTCACCGTTTGCAATTGCTCGCTCTGCAGCTACAACAGCTTCTTCACATAAAGCATTCACGACCACATCGGCAGCGTCTCTTTCCGGCTTTAATAATTCATTAATTCTTTTTTTACTTCTTCGAAGACTTTTTAGGTTTTCGTGCTTATCCTTAGTGCCCTCATATCTGGTGACTACGGCGCGGGCATATAAATCATATACATAAAAACCAAAAACCGTACTTAAATCTGCTGGATTTTGTTGTAGCTCTATTATTTTGATTGGCCTTGTGTAATGTCCTCTTTCGATTTCACGGTTTAAAGTATCAAATGTATCTGGAAGTGATAGTACCCATTCTTCTGTTTCTTCAATATTTTCACACTGTATGCTTGGAAGTTTTCCAGTTGGATTGTGTGGCAAGAGTCCCGGTATGGCTTGAATCGCAACTAGATCCGGATCTAAAGTTGAGGGATCGGCTCTCATTTCATCAATAAGTCCGTTAACTCCTTGTACTGAGCGTTCAAGCCTTCCCATCCACTCATTGAAGAATGGTCGTTCACCATAAATTGATTGATTAACAGCGCCAACAAGGGCTGAGTCTGAAATGCGGCTCTCTGTTAATCCGTGGATCAATCTGGCGCGTTCTCCTAGGTTCATATGTACGGTCGACATTATATATCCCTATTGAGTTTTTTTCAAGGAAAGTTGTTTTCAGAAACTGTTTATAATATCTAGTATGATAGACAAGGCAAAAGAAAAGTTGCAAAAATTTGTTACTTTCATAAAACAACTCGACCGCGAATATTTTGTGGAAAAATATCATCTCGTCCAAAGGACGATCGGCCTATGGCCGAAGCTTCGACATTTAAAGCGTCGAGACATAATTCATTTTCTTAAACATAGTCGTCGTGCGATGTTTTATGGAGTTTCCGGCTTTGTCATCATCATGCTCATCATTCCAATTGGAACTTACATATATTTTGGTCGGGATCTTCGTAGCAAAGATACAATCATGAATAGAAAAAATGAGGGTGTCGTGCTTTTGGACCGCAACGAAAAACCTTTCTTCACTCTTTTTGATGCCCGCACCAGAAATCCGATCGCTTTAAAAGATTTACCTGAATATACGAGACAAGCTTTTATCTCAGTTGAGGATCGTGATTTTTATAAGCATCCGGGATTTTCAATTTTAGGAATCGGTCGAGCTATACGCCAAAATTTACTTTCAGAATCTTTTGCTCAAGGCGGATCAACTATTTCCCAGCAAACTGCCAAGTTAATTTGGTTGAATAACGAAAAAACATTCAAAAGAAAGTTTAAAGAAGCGCGACTCGCTTATAGGATGGAAAAGTATTTATCCGACGAACTGATTTTTGAAATTTACATTAACCTAGTTTATTTTGGCCAAGATCGGAAGAGCGTCGTGTAGGGAAAGAGTGTGGAAGGATGTGTAGAT
>CAYNLS010000106.1:0-3733 GCA_964398125.1 uncultured Gammaproteobacteria bacterium | reverse complement strand
AAGATAAAAGCAAGAAAGGCCATATAGAGAAGGAGAGAAAAGAAATTGTGAATATAATTAAATCGAATAAAAAGAAGTATACAACAAGCAGCGAAACAGAAAGAAGAGGATGGCTGCAGGAGAGATCGAAAAAGAACAAGGAATACAATCTAGATAGAAGATTTAGATACTTAAGGTTTAGGGAATTTCTCAAAAAACCTTTAATTAGACACATTTTATTAACAGTAGTATTAATCTTAATCTCCATTTTTATTTATGTGGATAATTATGTATTCAGTTTTTTTACTGAATCTCAAGATCTATACGACGATCTCGATAAGATCGTTCAAACATTTGAGTATATTCCTGAAAGTAATAAATAACTGAATTCCTCATGTATAATGTTTTCTAGAAAAAGATGAGCAAGATACAGACTCACTTCCTCAGCCTCATAATCCCAACATATAACAAGGAAAAAACCATTGTTGATAACATCCGTGGCATACAAAGGGTTCTTAAAAATATCCGTTATGACTATGAAATGATAGTTGTAGTTGACGGTTATGTCGACAATACACTGCAAGTTCTTAAAAAAGCAAAAATACCCAAGCTTAGAATCTTCGCTTACAAAGAAAATCGTGGGAAAAGCTACGCTATACGTGTAGGAATGCATAAATCAAAGGGTGATTACATAATGTTTATCGATTCGGGTTTTGAGATAGATCCCAATGGCATCTCAATGTTGCTTGAGCATATGGAATGGTATACGGCGGATATAATCGTCGGATCCAAGCGTCATCCAGCATCACAAGTGAATTATTCACTGCTTCGCAAGATATTGAGCCTCGGATATTATTGGTTAGTCAAAATACTTTTCCAAGTCAATGTGAAAGATACACAAGCAGGCATAAAAATTTTCAAGAAAACAGTACTTCAAAAACTTCTTCCCCGGCTTGTTGAGAAAAAATTCGCCGGCGATCTGGAAATGATTGTCGCCGCAAAACAGCTTGGTTTTAAACGTATTTATGAAGCTCCCATAAAACTTGATTACACTTTTGCTGCAGTGACTGATGCAGCCACCCTCAAATCGATTTACGGAATTTTGTACGACACTTTGTCAATTTTTTACAGAAACTACATACTTCGATATTATCGAAAACATTCAAAAAAAGAGTAACTTTATTGAAGTTACACTATATCAGCAAAAACGCCTTCGAGTTTCTTGAACATTTTGTAGCTAAAAATAAACAAAACGACAGAGATGATGACTCCGATTGATAAGCTTCCCCAGTTGGGTAAACCTCCGGCAAGTAGTACTTCGCGGTATGCATTTATAAATACCGACAATGGATTGAACTTGAAGATCCAACGATACTTTTCCGGAAAAAATTCAACAGCATAAATCACGGGGGTGAGATAAAACCACAAAGTAAGTATGAGATTGAAAAGATATTGAATATCACGGTAAAACAAGTTCATTGCTGAAATGAGTAGCGCGATTGCGTAAGTGAATAAAAATTGTATTGCAAATATCGGAAAGAAAAGCAACATATATGGTTGTAATGGGATTTGATACCAGATCATTAGGATTACAAAAACCAGACTTGCCATAAGAAAGTCGATTGTTTTTGCGAGAAGTACCGACAAAACAAGTATCTCCCTTGGAAAATATATTTTTTTTAGAAGCGCCGCGTTTTCGACAAGTGAGCCCATGGCAGCGGCAAGCGCAGTATTAAAAAACGTCCACGGCAGTAATCCGGCATATAAAAATATCGGGTAGGGGACACCGAGATCTGAAAATCTTAAAACCTGTGAAAATACAAAACTCAAAATCAGCATTTGAAAGAAGGGATTGAGGACAACCCAAAAAAAACCCAAAAAAGATTGTTTATACCTGGCTTTCACTTCCCTTAAAGTCAGGTGTTTAATAAGATCAAAATATTTTGCTGACATAATATACTTTAGGAAACATCTAATACATCTTGGTATAGTTTTAATGCTGTCTTAACATCTCCATCGTACTGAACTCCGCCATCTTTTAGATATATCGACCGATCACAAAAACTTTCTACTGTTTTAAGGTCATGACTGACAAAAATGATGGTCACACCCTTATTTTTAAACTCCATCATTTTTTTTAGACATTTTCTTCGAAAGGCAACATCTCCTACGCTTAAAATTTCATCAACTAGAAGTATCTCCGGTTCAACGAAAATGGCAACGGAAAATGCGAGCCGCATATACATGCCGGATGAAAAATATTTGACCGGAACATCGATAAACTCGGAAATCTCGGCAAAATTGATAATATCCTTTAAAATGTTGTCAATATATTTTTCTTTTAGTCCAAGTATTACGCCGTTTAGATATATATTTTCGCTTGCGGTAAGTTCGGGATGAAATCCGGCTCCAAGCTCAAGAAGTGGCACTACGCGTCCGTTAACCGCGACTTTTCCGGTGGTTTGAGATGAAACTCCGGCCATGATCTTTAATAATGTAGATTTACCGGCACCATTTCGACCTATCACTCCGACAGATTCACCTTTTTTTATATTGAAGGAAACGTCTTTTAAAGCGTGTACCCGCTCGAGAGTTTTACGTTGTACAAACAAAGCTTGTACAAATTCTTTCAGCGTTTTCTGATGTTGAAAATAAAAATATTTATGTACGTTCTCAAAAGATATTGCCGATCCATTATTTTGCATATAATTAGGATTAATTGTATCAAAATACGGCTCT
Source organism: uncultured Gammaproteobacteria bacterium (assembly GCA_964398125.1). GTDB lineage: Bacteria > Patescibacteriota > Microgenomatia > UBA1406 > GWC2-37-13 > CAYNLS01. Next base: position 1,015 of record CAYNLS010000106.1, on the reverse strand, counting down.
TATTAGACCACCTTTTTCAGAAATCCGCTTAAGTTTCGCAGTCGTTCGATAAAAAGAGTAGGGAAGTGGAGTAATATAAACATGGAAGGATAATTTTTTTTGATTAAACGGATCCAATTTGTGAAGTCATGTGATTCCTTATATGAGCCCATTTTCCTGCTTGTGGCCATATGATCGTGCTTGACAGAACAATTTAGACAAGGTGCGTAGCGATATTTTTTCATCGCAAGTCTTATAAAAAGATCCACGTCTTCCTGGTATGAATGAAATGATTCGTCAAACATGCCGATTTCTAAAAATACTCTTTTCCTGATGAGTAAACATGCTGCCGATAATCCATACACATAACCTTGTTGAAAAATATCATCAACAATGTAGTCCTCAAACTTAAATTTGTCATTTGTGATTATCTCTGCCTTACCTTTTTTTAAATTTACTATGTATCCAATATTTTCAATTGATATGGTTTTTAGATTTATTATTATCGGCTGTGTGGCGACATACTCTTTATGATTAACCAGAAAATCATATAGTTTTAATAGCGTATCTTTTTCAAGATAACAATCATTATTTAAAATACATACATATTCGTAATTTGCCATCTTTACACCATCGTTGACTGCCTTTGTAAATCCATAATTTTTATCTAAATTTAAAAGACGGATTTGACGATACTTTGAAGAGATGAAATCACTGTTATTGTCCTTTGAATTATTGTTTACAATGACGATTTCATTTTCATCAAACTTTTCAAGTGCATTTATTGTCAATGGAAGAGTCTTTTCAAGTATTTTGGAACCATTATATGTAGGGATGACTACAGATATCTGCATTACCTTATTCTACTCTATAGCATTGACTCTTTGATACAATAGTATAATTAACTATGAATATCGCTTTTGAAATAAGTCCACTTATCACCGCCTCAGGCACTTTTGGGGATAAATCAGGAGTGTATAGATACACCTTCGGTCTACTCACAGCACTAATAGAAAATCAAAAAAATAAAAATTCA
>CAYNLS010000105.1:1724-3786 GCA_964398125.1 uncultured Gammaproteobacteria bacterium | reverse complement strand
CAATATAATCTATTTTTTCACTTGGTACTTCGATGATCTCGCCTTTGTAACGAGCAACAACATGACTTTCTGTAAGATATCCTTGTGCGTCAAGATTGGCATTTGCAGAAGTAATATAATATTGCTCTTCATCATCCGCCTGTAAATAATCAATTGTATCGGTAGCTTTTATCACGGTTTTATTGCCTTTTTTCTGTTTAACAACTCTTCTATAAGGTGTTTCCAAAAATCCATACTCATTGACTCTTGAATAAAGCGCCATATAAGTGACCACGCCAATATTTGGACCTTCTGGAGATCTGATTGGATCGATACGACCATACTGTGATGAGGCGATATCGCGAATCGAGAATGATGCGCGCTGCTTTTCAATTCCACCAGGTCCGCCGACTGTTATACGTCGCATGTTGTCAAGCTCGGCCAAAGGATTAGTCTGGTCAACAATAGTTGAAAGCTGACTTGTTTTATAGAAAATATTGATCGTCGCAATAAGTGGTTTATTATTAAGTACTTGAGATGGTGAAGGATTGACATCACTTGTGATAAGACTCATGCGTTCCTTGACTTCTTTTTCCACTCTTATCATGCCAGCACGTATTCCGTACATACCAACAAGTTCTCCGACTGTGCGAAGTCTTCGATTACCCAAGTGATCAATATCATCAAATTCTCCACGACCTTCGGTCAGATTGACAAGATATTTCAGTCCTTCGATGACATCTTGTTTCTGAAGAAGGAAATTTTCAGGAGTGTTTTCAAGATTGAGATTTAGTTTTTTATTGATTTTATATCGTCCCACTTTACTTAGAGAATATCTTTTTGGATCAAAAAAAAGTGAGTTTAGAGTTTTGTATGCGTTTTCGAGTATAAGAGGCTCACCTGGTTTTACTTTACGATAAAACTCAAGCACGGCTTCGTCTTTTGAGCTTGTGCGATCTTTCTTTATAGTAGGCGTGATATATTTATCTATGATTTTTGGGTCAAGATCCTTGAATATCGACATGATCTCCGTATTTCCCATCTCTTCAAAAAGCTTGAGAAACACAGTTGCGAGCATTTTTCGGCGTTTGTTGATCTTGATTTCAATTATTCCGTATTTATTTATACCTAAATCAATCCACGAACCTATATAAGGACGTATCTCACCGTTGTAAAGTGTAAGACCTGTGGTTTTATCAATCTCGGCTGTGAAATACATTCCTGGAGATCTGACAATCTGACTTATGATTGCGCGTTCGATACCGTTTATGACAAATGAGCCCCGCTCGGTCATTATCGGGAGATTGAAAAAATACACATCTTGTGATTTTCGTTTTCCAGTTTTTTTGTTTTCAATCGTGAGTTTAAGATAGACTGGAAGATCGAATGTCAGTTTTTTTTGAATACAAAGTTCAAGAGGATATCGAGGTTCACCAAAAAATAAGTCATCAAAGTGAAGTGTGAGTTTTTTTCCTGTGTAGTCTTCAATCGGAAAGAATTCGTTTATGATCTCTTTCAATTCTCGCTCTAGGAAGCGCTGCCAAGATTTTTTTTGAATTTCGATTAGGTCAAAATTTTTTATATGTTCTTCTTCGGTTCCTAATAAAATATGATTAACTGGTGTCTTCGGTGTCATTTGGCAAAAATGAAGTGAACAAATAAAAAACCACCCCTGTTTTTTGGGCGATTAGGTAAATATACTATACTCTGTAATAATTGTCAACACATAAGTCAATCATTTTTCTTATCAAGTAGTGTATTCTTTTGTAGTGCTTCAAGAATATGTTCTATATTACTTTCCAAAGTCTCCGAATGATCAAGAAGTTTACGAAGCGTTTCTCGACCTCGTTTTGTCGCAATCATATACATGATTACGGATCCGCTTAAAAGACCAAGGGAAAAACCTGACCAAAATGGCTGTGGATGCTGCTCGTTATTTTTCATTCTTTTTATTTTTATACAAATCTATAATCTTCATGATTGTTTTAAATCCATTGATAAATCCTGTAGCTTCGCCAATTCCGTGTTTAAGACCGGTTCCTATCGCGTCAAATCCATCAAGAATTTTATTTGTCCTTCCTAA
>CAYNLS010000105.1:0-1714 GCA_964398125.1 uncultured Gammaproteobacteria bacterium | reverse complement strand
CAACAGTCAAAATGATCGTTGAAATTGAAAGAACAATGATAAGTAATATTTGAATTGTGTCCATATTATGAGTTTTTAGATTTTAATGCCCAATAATTATTTGCCTCAAGCAAACTGTCAAAAGTGCCGGCATCATGCCAAGTCCCGTCAATAATACTAACTTTTAATTCACCAAGGTTTTTATACTGATTTACTACTTCCGTAATCTCGATTTCACCTCTTGCAGATGGTTTGACATTTTTTGCAAATCCGGAAACCCGTTTATCAAGTATATATATACCTACCATTGCATACTCACTTTTTGGCGAGGTAGGTTTTTCTACTATTGATGATACATGATGGTTGTGATCAAATTCAATGACACCGTAACGATGCGGGTCGGCAACGCGCTTTGCAAAGACATGTCCGCCATGACTAAAATTTTTTACATGCTCAGTAAAATCATAATCAAAAATATTATCACCTAAAATCATTGTTACGTTATCGTCCCCGATAAAATCCTGTCCAATTATGAACGCATCGGCGAGACCATGCGGATTTTCTTGAATTTCATAGGTGAACTTGGCCCCAAATTCACGACCGCTCCCCAGAAGATTTAAAAAATGACCCGCATATTCAGGAGCGATGATGATCAGTATATCGGTGATCCCAGCTTTTGTAAGCGTTCCAATAGGATATAAGATCATCGGTTTGTCATACACAGGGAGAAGCTGTTTTGAGGTGATTTTGGTCAGTGGTCGCAACCTTGTTGCTCTGCCGCCTGCAAGGATTATGCCTTTCATAAAATTAGTATGGGAAAATCAATACTTTAATGAGGAATAAAATCGCAAATCCGATAAGGATATATTCTAACACGATCTTGAGATGCAATGAATCTTCGATAATATGATGATAAATCCCCCAGATGATATAAAAACACACAAAAGAAAGCAGGATTATAAACTCAAGCAATCTTTCACCACGAAATAAATTTAGTCCCAGAAGAAATACTACTCCCGCAGTAATAAATAAAAGATAATCAAAAGCATGCTTTTTAAATTCAATTCTTATATGTTTTATTAAAGTATTCATGTTATTGATCCCTGAATGATGATAAAGGCTCCGACCAATATAAATCCGATAAACATAAAGTGAATCAGATTTTTACCTCTCACCCGAATGAGGTTGAGTTTTGCAGCAAAATAAAAATCCAGTATCAAGGCGAGCATCAGTATGGAAAAAAATAAAACGTTGATGTTAAAATATGTTGCAAAGAAATTATTATTTTGAGGCGAAGCATCATAAGCGAGTACCTCAGAAACAATCGGCCTTGCTGCCGGCTGTTCAACGACGTTCGGTTCCTCTGCAATGACAGTTTCAGTTTGTGACGGCTCTTTCGCAACAGTGTCATTTGGATAAAGTGGTTTGCCAAACATCTGGACCACAAGAGTTGTCTCCTCGCCATTTAAAATTCCATTGACAACGGCAAAACCGACATCAGTATATTCCTTACGTAGAAGGTTATCCCGGTGTGTAGTTGAATCGAGCCATGCTTTCATCACGCCATCACTAAACATGAAATTTTTTGCAAGATTTTCTCCCGCGTATTCATATTGGTATCCTGAGGCAAGTATGAATTGCCATGGCGTCTCACCTTTCGGTCCATAATGCTCCTAGTAATCTTGAGCAAACATATCTTGCGCTTTTTGTTTTGCTGCTGCAGCGAGTTCTTCAT
>CAYNLS010000104.1:0-3795 GCA_964398125.1 uncultured Gammaproteobacteria bacterium | reverse complement strand
AATTTAAATCTATACCGCTACGCAATGAAATTGCTAGCGGCATAATAACAATATAGTAATCAAAAATAATTTAATGGCGTATTTATATATTCCTAAAATTTGTTAATCCTTCTCCTGCTTTTTTGTGATTCGATTGAATGCGAAGTTATTTTAAGATTACAGCTGTCATGCTCTTTACACCAAGCATGGCATTTGTCAGCCCATTCCTTATCTACGTAATTGTAATGAAGCTTACATATAGAACATTGATATGTTTTTTCCATCTTACATGTATTAATGACTTTTATTATCCTGATAATGCTCAATCATATTGGTACCTTCAGAATGACCACAAGAACTAGACAAATCCCATAGCTCGGCAATCTGCATTGTATTCCAGTTATAATAAACAATAAGTTTTTTGCAAGTCTGGACTGAACATATTCCATACATATTAAATAATTTAACAACTATGCTCCACAACTGCCACCTTCACTACTCAAACCCGGAACAGGACCAATTTGTTTTCTGATATTTGTATATCCTGATGCAGAACTATATTCTGCACTCAATACTGTTTTTGCGTCAACCGCATCCCATGATAAGTCTTCTTTTGTTTTAAAATAGTAAGCAAGATCCATATATGTTTGCGGAAACCAGTACGAGTTAAAAGCAAGCGAAGCTTTATATATTTTTTCATCAGAAAATCCCTGATCTACCATGAGTTCAACCAGACCGAGAATTGCCATACCATGATTACAGTCCGGAAAAGCTGATGAATTGTTGCAGCACGGGCGATATATATTTTCTGTGATCTTAGTAACTCTTATGTTTTCCTTCGGTGAAAGATCAATTATCATATTTGAACTATAAAGTTCTTTAGCTCTTTTTTTGCCAAGAGTCCACCCTCCTGTTGAGGCTAATCCTTCAATATTATCTCCATAATCCTGCATCATTATTCCTTTTCCTAAAACATCAGACTTTTGTACAAGTCCCAATGCCCACAGCGTATTCACCCAGAAGTATGAGTTTTCTCTGTTAATAGTTAATCCGTCATCTTTTGTTTCAGTGAGGTAGGAGAGAAGTTCTTGATTTTTTTCGTTTGAATATATTTTCTTATACTTTTCCAAGTCGATCGCTCCTGATGTAACAAGTTTTTTTCCCACATTTTTCCATTTAATTGGCACTGTGTATCCGCTTGGTGGCAGTACTTGTTGTGCAAGCGCGTCTGCTTCCGACTGTTGTATAGGAGTAGGAGGATTTATATAATTTGCTACGTTTTTGTATTCACCTGAATAAAAGAGGAGAAAAATAATTGAAAGAGTGATAATACTTAAAAGTCCGAGTCCGGTAAAAATAAAGATTTTAAAGACGCGAATATGTTTCTTTGGCAACTGTGAAAAAAAAACAAATCTCATATACGTAAGGTATTAATGGTTATCAATTCCTCGAAAGCTTTTAATAAATGTTTGTATTCTTTCCTCATCAAACTCATCCAGTGTATCTATACGAGTCCATGCGGTAAGTGCAAGAAGTGAATCCATATCATAATATGGAGCTAATACTACTTTTTCATTATATTTTTTTACAATCTCTTCTAGTTGTTTAATGAGCTTTTGGCAGTCGTCTTTTTTTGTATCACAATTGTATTGAACCATCACACCTCCATCTTCAAGATTGTGAATCTGCAGTTCATCGGGTATTGGTTCAGCGTGGATTCCCCACTCGGCAATAGATCCAATGTGAGGCCCGGATGTCGGTGGTTTAGAGTTATATTCCTCATGAAGTGTATCGACAGAGTCGATATGTCTATTACCCATAGATTGCACAAATGTACCCGGAAGAGGCTCACTGAGATTCTTGATAAAGATATATAAACCATATCCAAGCAGTCCAATAAGAATACTTATAGCCGTGTATATGACAATCTTTTTTAAATTTATTTTTTTTTGCGACTTTCCCTTCTGATATTTTTTATCCAGCTTTTAAACATATCTTCTTTCACGTCTTTTTAGAAAATCTTTGGCTTTTAACTCTTCAATCTGTTTGACAATATCTTCAGTTTCCATAATTTATTTTATCCTGTTTTACACACATCGCAAAGATTGAGCACTTTACGGGATGTGAAATAAACTGATAATAGAATAAATAAGATTGATAACAATACTATTTGAAATCGGTATGCTAGCAAAAAAGTCACTGTTCCGATTCCTAAGAATCCCAAGATTGTTGATGCGCATGCAACACAGGTGATTGATCCAAAAAAAGATGAGATAATACCAAATCCACCGGTAACTGACATCATGCCGACCTTCTTAACTTGTTGATCTTTCTCACGATTAAATACATATAGATTAAGCATAATTGAGACTCCTGTCAGTAGACCAAGCAGCGCAATAGTACCATAAGCCCGTGGCGGCATAATGCTTAGCTGGAATGCCAGATCATTCCCTGGAACTAAAAGCAACGGAATGGCGATAATCATGAAGAAGATCAGAACTGCTGTCCCCATCACTCCAAAAATATATCCTTTCTCCTTAAACACGATCTTCAAAGCCTCTTTGACTACGGAAACATGATATCTCATTATTACAACAATGCATCAATTTGTTTTTTTACTTCTTCAAAGGGATATGCCCCTCCGATGAAATCACGCTTGCCATCTTTGGTCACGATGACGGTGCCGGGTGTACCCTGAACTCCAGCGTCTGTTCCTCCGGCCATCTCATCTTGTATATGTTTAGCATATTTTCCTGAGTCAAGACATGATTGAAACTCAGCACCATTGACTCCGATCTCTTCAGCGAGTGGCCGAAGCTGATCAAGAGCAAAGCCTGTCCCGTTTGATGTTGTTCGCTCGAACATTTTGTCGATATAAGAAAAGAATGCATTGTTGCCACCAAGTTCACCAACGCATTCTGCCGCTTCGGCTTCTTTTTGTGCATTCTGATGAAAGGAAAGCGGGAAGTGACGATAGACCCACGCTACATCGCTGCCATATTCATCCATGACTTGCTGCATAGTTGTGTGAAATCTTTTACAGAATGGACATTCCAAATCAGAGTATTCGACTAGAAGAATTTTTGCATTAATATCTCCGCGAATATGATCTTTATCTGTAACTTTAGGCATTTTTGAAAGGTCTTGTGGAGGTTGAGGAGGAGGTTGATTGCCCGGGTCGCCAGCTTGCACTGTCGTATTTTGTTTCGCCTCCAGTTTGTTTACTTTAAATAAAGTGTACACATTAAGGCCAAGAACAGTGAGAAGAACAATTATCATTAATTTTGAAAAACTAAAGATATTTTTGTTAGAAATACGAGAATCTTCTTTGTGAGGAGCCTTAGGTTTGAGCATAGAAATATAAAATTGCTAATACTACATACTGTAGTAGATTATGTAAGTGAAGTCAAGGCGTTACTTTAGTTGAGAAGAATAAAGGTTGTTATGAGAGGATATTTTTGATTGCACTTCCGGAGTACAATCTACAGAACATTGATTTTCACCGCATTGTTCTACAGTATTTGCCGACACAGTCTGCGTCTCAAACGGGACAAAGAGTAAGGACAGGAGTAAACAAACAGATAAAATCGATGCTGCGACCTGTTGTATAGATATCTTGTAAGTTCGACGTGAATAAAAACCTGGGTAGTAAGCAGGAAGAGGTTCACCCGCTACAATAGCAAGTGCACGTTGTAAGTGTTGAGAAGATCTCTGCGTACGTAAAACAGCACTATCCGCCTCCTTCTCAAACTGAGCTTTTAATCTATAGAATAATGATTTGAATATAGGAATAAATATCAATGTGGAAACGATAAT
>CAYNLS010000103.1:0-3801 GCA_964398125.1 uncultured Gammaproteobacteria bacterium | reverse complement strand
AATGTCACCAATGGAGCCGTTCTCGTGACTCGGCCGCCGACCGGAGAAATACTTGCCATGGTTGGATCTGTCGATTATTTTGCCACACCATCCGGAGCATTTAATGTTGCCACAGCCCCCACACGACAACCCGGAAGTTCAATTAAACCTATAAATTATGCAATTGGAATTGATAGCAAAAGAGTGACTGCCTCAACTATGTTTTTAGATGTGCCGACATGTTTTTCATCACCCGGCCAGCCAAGTGCTTATTGTCCGAGAAACTATGACGGTAAATTCCACGGTCCGGTACAGCTTCGTTATGCACTGGCCAATTCTTATAATATTCCCGCTGTGAAAATGCTAGCATACAACGGAGTGGAAAATTTTGTTGCTTCTTCATCAGCATTTCTTATAAGTACTTTTAAAGATCCAAAACAATACGGACTTTCTTTGACTCTTGGTGGTGGTGAAGTACCTATGACTGAGATGTCGCAGGGTTTTTCTGCACTTGCCAATCGCGGCATGCCAAGAAAACTCAATTATGTATTGAAAGTTGAGGACAAAACGGGAAAAGTGTTATATAGATTTACCGATCCCAACTTTAAGCTGGAAATTAAAGAACCCCTTGAGCTACCAAATTATCTAGCAATGTCTGGTAAAAAAGCTATTTCAGAGGAAGCCGCTTTTATCATTTCACACATTCTTCAGGATAATAATGCTAGAAGTGCCGCATTTGGCAGTAGTTCTCAACTTGTAATTCCAAATAAGGCGGTTTCAGTAAAAACCGGCACCACCGATGATCTGCGTGACAACTGGACGATCGGCTATACTCCAAACTTTATGGTTGCGGTCTGGGTTGGAAATAATGATTTCACCCCCATGAATCAAGGCGTTGCCTCTGGATTAACGGGAGCTTCACCGGTGTGGAATCGTGTGATGACATATATCCTTGAAAAACAGCCAAATTTGCCTCCGGTTAAACCAGCTGGTGTATACGGAACACAAGTATGCAACGACACCGGCGTCATCGCTTCAAAACAAGGTGACGGCTTTAATTGTCCGACAAGATTTGAGTACATTATTAAGGGAACAAATTCGCCAGGTGGAATCAAAAAAGAACAAATACCAATAAATAAAGACACTGATCAATACTTGCCAGAGCAAGGAAATCCTGCAGTTGAGATGAAAGAGAAAACCGTATTACAAGATATGTTTGGTAAATATTGTGTAGATTGTAATCATGATAAGGAACCGAGACAGACTGTAGTGTTGGAGTGAAATACTATTTATCTAGTATGTTATGTTCGATGTCTTTGTTTTAAATATCGTAGTTTTCCTCTTTGCACTTCTTACGATTGCTTGGCAACGAGGAGATTTAAAGCTTAAAAAAACTGAAAAAGTTTCCAAACGTATTAACCCGATTTTCCTTCTCATTTTTGTTATCGTTTGGCTGTTTATATTGTTATATATTCTTATTAGTTCTTCAAATGAGTTTCGTAGTAGCTTTCTTACAGTCAATTTATCGATTCTTCTTGTTGCAAATTCCTTATGGATTTCGGCAGGAAAAAATATTTACACAAAAATCTTTGCAGTTTCGCTGACTGTTTGCCTATTATTATTAAAATTTACAATTAAAAATCAGTTCATTGACAATCTTTTCATTTTTATGTCTGCATTATGGGTAGGTCCATTCCTAATCAAAATTAATTTGATTACAAAAAAAAGATTTATTGTAATTAGTCTTATATGGTTAATATATGATATTTATTTTGTGTGGCTTTCACCCACTTTTAAAAATCTCAATTTTCAGACACAAGCAGTAAATTTTACTCTGGGAGTAGTGATAGGAAAATATTTGATTGGGGTAGGAGATTTACTTTATATGAATATACTCTTAAGTGCTCTAAATGACAATAAGTCACGGGTGCTTGCCAGTTTTGTACTGATACTCACTAACATAGGTTTTTTAATCTTTGCTTTAAAAACAGAGATGATACTCACTTTTCCTCTTCTTGTACTCTGGGCTCCATTGGGTATTCTACTTATTTTTTTCTTTCGCAAATCTCTTTAAAACCTCTTTATATCCTCCACAACCATTATTCAACCACAATGCTACTCTTGTAACTGTTGTAGTGGAAGTCGAAACTTTTTTTGCTATCTGAGCATAAGACAATTTTTTTGTTTCCAGAAGTTTTGCAATTTCAAATCTGTTACTAAATTCCTCAAACTCTGCCGGAGTAAGTAAGTCACGAAGAAAATTAAGACCTTCCTGTGTTGATTTTATTTTAGTAAATGCTTCCGCTAAATTTGTTTCACGATTGTTTTTTGCTTTATAATTTTGAGGTTTGTTATTTTGCATATAATAATTATACCACTTGACAATTCTATATCATCATGTTAACATACTAAAATAGTAATTCTTGACTTATGGAAAGCATAATCAAAATTTTTAATGTAGATTCACATCATTACCTCGCCTCGGCGGGGTGATTTCATTTTTAAAAAAATCATCGCCCGCCGTTTTAGGCGGGTTTTTTTCGTCCAAAGGACGATCGGCCTATGGCCGAAATTATAATTTTTGAAATTTAAATGAAAACAAAGTTTAACAATAACAATTTGAAACTTGCAGTTCAGAAGCAAGGAAGACTGACAGCAGACACAATCGCTTTTCTTGAGAAAGCAGGTCTACTTGTCGATATCGATAGTCGGAGTTTTTATGCGAAATGTCGCAACTTTCCTCTTGATATCGTTTTTTTGCGTGATGATGATATACCTCGATTTGTTGAGAACGGTACTGTCGATATAGGAATAGTTGGTGAAAATATGATCATTGAAAAAGATGTGAAAGTAAAGAAAAATTTATTTCTTGATTTTGGATATTGTCGTCTTGTTGTAGCAGTACAAAATGAATCATCAATATCAAATATAAATGATCTTAAAAATATTAAAATTGCAACCTCATATCCCAAAACCGTACTTCGCTACTTCAAACAAAAAAATATTCCAGTAAAAATATACGAACTTGAAGGATCTGTTGAACTTTCTCCAGCGCTTGGAATTTCCGGAGCTATCGCCGATCTTACTTCCACTGGAGTTACCCTTGCAATAAACGATCTGAAAATCGTAGACACAATTCTCTACTCTCAAGCCGTACTCATTTCTCAAAAGAATACAGAAAAACAACGAAAAATACTCATTGAAGATTTAATTTCGAAACTTAATTCTTCACAACAAGCAAAAAAATTAAATACATTTGAAAAACTTTTCGTATGAAAATACTAGAACTTTCACGACTTGATAATAAAACTCGAGAACGGATTATGCAAAGAAATAGAGAAAATCTTGATGATACATTTTCCTATGTTAAATCAATCATTAATGATGTGAAAAAAAATGGAGACAAAGCGATCAATAAATTCACTAAAAAATTTGACGGAGCGAATATTTCAAAACTAAGAGTCAGAAATCGGGAAATCAGTGATGCATATAAAATTGTCGATCAAAAAGTAATATCTGCTCTCAAACAGGCTGCTAAAAATATTGAAAAATTTCAAAAATCTCAACTTAAAACTAAAATCCGCCCAAAGGTTAAAACAGAAAACGGAATAATTGTTTGGCAGGAATGGCGTCCGATTGAAAAAGTCGGATTATATATTCCAGGAGGTAAAGCCGCATATCCATCTACTGTACTCATGACAGCGATCCCTGCAAAAATTGCAGGATGTAAAAAGATTGTAATGGTTACTCCTCCTGATAAAAATGGAAAGATCAATGCCAACATTTTAGTTGCAGCCGATATTGCTGGTGTCGAGGAAATAT
>CAYNLS010000102.1:0-3834 GCA_964398125.1 uncultured Gammaproteobacteria bacterium | reverse complement strand
TTTGCCACTTTATATAGTATTTAATTTTACTCATGCTTACTACAAGATATTTGCTTTACTCACTCTGAATACTCAAGGCTGGATGACACGTTGGCACAAATCCAGACTTAAAACCGTGCCAGCCTATAGATTTGCTTTTGCACATGCGGTCACTTTTGCAATGGTGGTCATCACAGGTCAGCAAGTTTATACCAATGAAAGATATCTTTATCTTGCACCAATTCAGAGACAACAAACTTTAGTGCCTCAAACAATACATACCAACGAAAGACATCTATATATCGCAAGCATACAGAAACAACAGCCTCTAATGCCTCAAGCCTTTACAAATAATCCTCAAAGCTTTATAGCACAAGTACCTGAGGATTCAAATATTCTTGGTGAAACTGCACCGATAAAAAAAGATTTGATTGTGAAACGACATGTCGTCGCCCCCGGAGAAACCGTAAATTCAATTGCAGCTCAGTATGGTGTATCCTCGGAAAGTCTTATCTATGCAAATGCCGGACATTTGGCATTCGGATCATTTTTTTATGCAGCACCAGCGCCGATAATAGGTACTGCCCTCAGTATACCACCATCTGATTTTGTCTTGACTCCTGACGCAAGTTTCTATGAAGATACGACAAAATATCCTTACTTTTTTATAGAAGCCGATCTGGAAAGCGGACCAATAAGAGTTTATGGAAATAGAAGTGTGATTACTCTTGCCACGATCCGGGATTATGTGGGTGAGTCGGGAATCAAGGAAGTATCACCAAAGGTTTGGGAGCTTTATCGCCCGCTTGAGCTTTATTCCGGTACAACTTTAGTGCTTGATAAAAGCGAAGTTGAGTGGCTACGACTCATCAGTCGACCTGATTTTATAACTTCAATAAAAGGTTTTGACACCGTCATTGAATTTAAAAATGTCAAAGTCACCTCATGGGACAATACAAAAAACGATTATGACACCAACCATCTTGACGGCAGAAGTTATATTGTAGTCAAAGACGCATCAAGAATGGATATTTATAATTCGGAGATTGCATATCTTGGATATCCTCGACCTCTTGAACATCCTTTTTCAACTTATGGTATCTCATGGAGAATGAGTACGGGTAAGCTCGCAACAACTATCTTATCTGGCGAAGTAATTAACAGTAAATTTCATCACAATTATTTTGGTGCCTACACTTATGGAGCAACAGGCATGGTATGGCGTGGAAACGAGTTTTATGAAAATATACGTTACGGACTTGATCCACATGATGATTCGAGTGGTTTTTTGGTCGAAAATAACATCTCTCATGATAATGGAACGCACGGCATAATTTTTTCAAAACGTTGCCTTTATAACACTATTCGTAATAATATCTCTTACAACAACGGAAGTCACGGCATCATGTTGCATGAGCAATCGAATTTCAATATTGTCGAAAACAATAAACTTTATGGTAATACTGATGGCATCTCACTTCATAGTTCATATGAAAACCTAATTCAAAATAACGATATTTACGATAATCAAATCGGAGTACGTGCATTTTTTGCAGCTCGTAAGAACAAGATTGTCAATAATACAATAACTGGTAGTAAAAAATACGGTATATATTTTTATGATAAATCAGACCAAAACAATGTAAATCAGAATCTACTTACACAAAATAATTTCGCACTTTATATAAAAACAGATGGTAATAGCATAAGTGACAACACTATTGAAGCTAATTCAATTGGTGTTTACCTCCTTGAAAAATCAAGTAATAATTATCTTTCAAACAATAAATTGAAATACAACATCGATTATGGAATTTATTCAAAAGTACCTGTAGTATTGAAAAATATTCTCGGCTTCAATAATTTTGAGGAAAATAAAGTGGATACTTATGTTTGGGACAAGTAAAGGAAGGTCAGGTATAATAATCGGATGAAAATAAAAAACCCTAGGGTTTTTATACCTTTAGCCATAGTTCTTGTTATTGCGCTTTCCTTCACATATGGTTTTTACAGTGTAAACGATGCCAAAGAATCTGAAGTTACTCCTACAAAAAAGGCGGTTACACCAACAATTATTGCCACCGTAACTAAAAAAATAACCGAAATTATTGCGACAGGCGCGGCCACTATTTTTCCAACAAGTGTACAAACTGGTACTCAATGGTACGTAAAGCCCGACGGTAATGATAGTAACAGTGGAACTTCGGTAGATCAAGCTTTTAAAACAGTTCAAAAAGCACTTGATGTAGCCGGTCCCGGTTCAACTATAAACTTACAACCCGGTGAATACAGACAGGATTTTATCACTAAACGCGATGGGACGCCTGATTCTTCAATTACAATTAAAGGACCAAAAGAGGCACTTATTAAAGGCGGTGGTAATGGTCGTATCGTCGAGATAAATCATGACTATATCGTGCTTGACGGGTTTACGATAGATGGATATCATGCATCTTCAAATTCACAAGATGATTTTAGGGATAAGCTGATTTATGCTCAAGGAAAAGGACAACACGATGGAGTGAACGGCTTAAAAATTTATAATATGACCATCACCAATGCCGGAGGTGAATGTATAAGATTGAGATATTATGCTCAAAATAACGAGATTGCCTACAACTCTATAAGTAACTGCGGAAAACATGACTATCAGTTTGACGACGGAGGCAAAAACGGTGAAGGGATTTATATTGGAACAGCTCCGGAACAACGAAAAGATGGTAAAAATCCGACAAGCGACAATGACGAATCAAATAGTAACTGGATTCATCACAATTATATAAATACTCAAGGAAACGAATGTGTTGACGTCAAAGAAAATTCAAAATTTAACACAGTTGAAAACAACACATGCACCGGTCAGAAAGATTCGGAATCCGGAGGTCTTGACGCCCGAGGCGGTAGCAATATTTTTCGTTATAACGAAATTTATGATAATGAAGGAGCAGGTGTACGTTTGGGTGGGGATACTGCAGGAGAAAATGTTAACAATGATGTATACGAAAATACAATTCGGAATAATAAAAAGGGTGGCATAAAAATAATGGAAATTCCACAAGGAAAAATTTGCGGTAACATAATGTCTGACAATGGCGGCGGTGATGCTGTCGGTGAGTACGGAGAAGATTTTGATCCGGCTAAAGGATGCTAAAGAGAATATTTTTTTTAGAAAATTTTGTCAAAAATTCCGACTACAAACTCTGCAAAAACTTGTAGAAAATCTACCCCATCTTTCTTGTTTTCAATATCAACAGGTGGAGTTGGACTTGCTATGACAGGAGAAACTACGTTGTATTTTTTACTTAGCACACTAAGCTGCTCCATATATTCTTCATCTTGAAGTGGAGAGCTTGCTCGGGAGCTACGGTAAAAATAATAGAAAAAGCTTATAAAAACAATTGTCACTACTATTAATAGAGTCGCCCTCACATAAATATTGCCTTTTAACATGGTGAATTTATAAAATTTTACCATAAAAAACCCTGCCTTTTACAGCAGGGCTTTTTTACCTCGCCTATGATGGCGGGTTGACAAATTAGAGAGATGAGAGACGTCCGTTAGTATGTCTCGGCTAAATCCCTTACGGAACTTACACCTAACACCTATCAAACCGATAATCTATCGGCGAACTTAAAGATTCCTCATCTTAGGGTGTGCTTCACACTTGAGATGCTTTCAGTGTTTATCACTAAGGAATATAGCTACCCGGCGATGCCCTTGTGGGACAACCGGTACACCAGGGATTCCCAATCCTTGGTCCTCTCGTACTGAAGGATTATCCCTTCAAGAATCAAAACGCTTGCACTGGATAGAGTCCGAACTGTCTCACGACGTTCTGAACCCAGCTCGCGTACC
>CAYNLS010000101.1:0-3887 GCA_964398125.1 uncultured Gammaproteobacteria bacterium | reverse complement strand
CGATTTTATTTGAGATTGTTTTGCTGATAAGCTTTGGCACGGGTAAGAAATGAATGAAAACTCATAAAAAATGAATAGGCAAATCCGGCAGCTCCATCGGCAAAACCAAGCTTTAGTAAGTAGGTGTATATAAATTTTCCAACTGGTACAAAAATTATTTCAATAATTGAAGGCTTATACCCTTTTTTAACCAGTTCGAGACTACGAAGAGTACTATATTTATTTACTTCTTCAATAAATTCGGCAATAGTAGGATGCGGATTATGATCTAAATACGCTAACAATTTATTTGTTGGTTTATCAGTCATAAATTCTTCATGAACTTCCCCTACCCACTTTCCGCTATTTTTTTTCATTAATCTTAGAAAACCATTTTCGTATGCTTCCGCGACTTCGCCATGTTTAAGTACTCTCCCCCAAAAATGATCACGTCGTTTAATGTAGTATGCAAAAAATTTATGATCAGAAATATTTTTTTTTATTTCTTCGGCAAGCTCTTGTGGCGCTACTTCATCTGCATCAACATAAAGTATCCATTCGTGTTTAGCCTCCCCCATCGCAAAATTTCTTTGTTCTGCAAAGTTATCTTCAAGTGAATGCGAAACAATGTGCTCCGTATATTTTTTGGCAATTTGCAGAGTATTATCTTTAGATTCGTCGTCAATGATCAGTATTTCATCACAGAATTTTACCGATTCAAGTGTGCGTTCCAGTGTTTTACCGGAGTTATGGGTCAAAACAACAGCGGAAATCATAGCTCATTATACAATGTTCTTAAGCGCATAATGTATTTTTCCCAAGAAAATGTCTTTCTTAATTCAGTGTCATCCTGAGCGAAGCGAAGCGAAGTCGAAGGATCTCTTTGAAAGTTAACGGGATTCTTCACTTCGTTCAGAATGACTACCTTTTTCAATAACGAAATAAGCTGTTCGTCATTTTTAGCAATATAAACGTACTTTTTCATTTCAGGAATCACTGCACTCTCCAAAGCAACGACCGGACAATGCTGACTTAATGCTTCAAGCACCGGAAAATTAAAACTTTCATAATGAGACATAGCGACATACACTGCTGCTTCTTGATATATATGTTTTAGTTTTTGGCGGTTAATCTTTCGAAAAATGCGGATATCTTTGGCTGCAAATTCTTCAAATTCTCCGACTAAATAAAGTAAATAATCCTTAAAAGCTTCCTTCTTTTTAAACTCAAAAAATAATTTTACAATTTGATCTACGTTCTTAATTTTATGATTCATTCCTACAAACAATATATACTTCCTCCTTTTTTTAGGTTTATATGATTGGAAATCGTAAGGAAGCCCCGGCAACAATGTGAAGATGCGATTTTTTGCTTTAGGAAAATATTTGTAAAGATCCTCTTTTACTTTATCCGAACTTGTCACAATGATATTACTTTTCTTTAAATAATCATCAAGCTGACTTTTTAAACTAGAAAAATCGTTTTTGTAAAAGTTTGGATAATGAATGAACGACAATCCATGAGAAAATGCAATAATTTTTCCTTGAGTAAAAAATGGAAGTGCTTGGTTTATGCCAAGAAAAATAGTTTTTTTGTGAAACATTTCTTCAAACGAAACACGCACCTTCATAAAGCCCAATTTGGGAAATATCTTTTTATATGAAAGAGTTGTATTTTGATAGGGAGTCTGATTACAAAAAGTATAGGCCGTATATTTATTTGTCCGGTCAAAATCTGCAACTGCATGCAAGAAATTTATCGTAAAAATATAGTTACCATAACCCTGATCAACACAGAGACCACCAGCATCTATAGCAATATTCATATAACTAATGAAGCAAATAGCTAAAAGCTAACAGCCAATAGCTAAAATGGTGCTCGTGCCTGGACTTGAACCAGGGACCTTTCGAATGTGAATCGAACGCTCTAGCCAACTGAGCTACACGAGCTTATAATATTATACCGTTCAAACATTGTTTTTAGTATTCGATTTCATTACAATTACCCTATCTATGAGCATTGTAAAAGCGGTAATTGAGTTTGTGATGGAGATACTTGAAACAATAGTTTTTGTAGGATCGCTCTTCATAGTCATGTATTTATTTATTATCCAGCCAAATCAGATCAAAGGCGCTTCGATGGAACCGACATTCCAGGATGGCAACTATATATTTACCAGCAAAGTTACTTATAAACTTCGCAAACCCATGCGCGGAGACGTGGTGGTTTTTTATGCTCCAAGAAATCCTGAGCTTGAGTACATCAAAAGGATAATCGGTGTGCCGGGCGATACGGTCATGATTACAGCAGGAGAAGTATATGTAAATGGCATTCATATAAATGAGTCTTATATATCAGATAAAACCGCTATCACTTTAAGCGGAACAATCTCGGAAAATCAACCAATTGTTGTGCAACCCGACCACTATTTTGTCATGGGAGACAACAGGCCACGATCTTCGGATTCGCGGGAATTTGGACCAATACCTTCATCAAGCATGGTCGGACAAGTATTTTATCGATATTTTCCGTTTAATTCGATGGGAGCTGTCAAAAATGAATACGACAAAGCTGTAGGCAAGGCTGAAGATAATAAAATAGATAACGGAGCAAGTGTCAAAAAATTAATTTTGAGCGAAGTAATTTTAGGTTACAAGCGAAAATATTTGATACAGAATCTGGAACGATGACTTTAATCTAACTCTAAAAGACTTTCATGACCAGTCTCTCCTTCATCTTCTCGTATCAATTTATTAAAAACTCTTTCAATCTGTTTTGATGTAGTTTGCGTATCTGCTAAAAATTCAATACTTATCTTTCCTCTTATCCTTGACTGTAATATTTCAAATTTTACTTCCGGAAAAACCTCCTCAAGCTTTTTTTTTATCTGTTTTATATTATCAGGATCAATTCTGGTATTAGTTGTTGCGACATGGTACTTTTTATTTCTTATAAGAATTTCCGTTTGTTTCGTGCTTAAATTTTTTCCGAGTATCGTACGATATGTGGCGATTATTTCCTGTTCATCATCAAGACGTGACAACATCATAAGATGGGCACAACTGACATTTTTTCCATAATATCCATCGATGACTATTTCTGGAAGTTTTAAAATTCGTAAGTAATGAGAAACATAAGAAGGATGTTTTTTTAAATGAATGGCAATATCTTTCAATGGAATCATTTCTCCTTTATACAGATGATGAATTATTTTGGCACGTTTAAATGAGTCCTTTTCCTTGTGAAGAGTATCTAATAATTCCGAAACTGAGTTCTTCATGAGTAATAGTTTACAAGATGTTCTAACAACTTTGGTGTCAAAGTGGTTACTTATTATTCAGATAGAACTACAACCTGCGGATCTGTATAAGCAAAAATAGTTTCAGGAAAACCTTCTTTACCAAGTCCTGCCCGGCCAAATCCTCCAAATGGCATAAGATTGGAGCGATACGTAGGCATATCATTAATAATAATTCCTCCCCAGTATAGGTTTTTAGTTAATTCTGTGACAGATATTTTTTTTGAAGTAAAAATAGAAAGCTGAAGTCCGGATCGTATGTAATCGCGACTAAACGCATTCAAAATATCCTGGTACTCTTTTGTGGAAGAATAGGTATGAATGAATGTAATGGGACCCGGTAAATCGTACTCAAGGGAGTGCTTACTATCGTTTATATTTGTAAAGTACTGCATATATAAAGACGGATACATGAGATCTTTTTCTTTTTTAAATGGCAGAAGCGCTTCATATATATTTTTTTTAAGGAGTTTTTGTATATTTCTTAGTGTAGTGTTCACATATTCTTCAGTAATTAACGGTCCAATAAAGTTTTCTAAAGCCGATTTTTTGTTTTGTTTTAACTCATTTCTTATACTCAAAAGTTGCGCACTTAGTTTTTCAATAAACG
>CAYNLS010000100.1:0-3932 GCA_964398125.1 uncultured Gammaproteobacteria bacterium | reverse complement strand
TTGTAAAGCGTGTAAAAGAAAACCGAGAGCATCATCGGCCAGGCCACCGACCATAGTTCTTTTAACACAGAACCTCTTGTAAGATCTTGTCCTTCCATGTGATTTTTGCCATTTGAGTTACTATTTGTCATATTTATTTTTCGAAAAAATGTATTTCGAAGAATATCTTATTCGGAAGTTACATACTTGGTTGGAGCATGCCTAGACTTTTTTTAACTTTTAATTTTTTCAACAGCGACTTCAAAACCGCCGTAAGCCATACGTTTCATATCAAAAGGCATTGACATATCTTTCTTGTCTTTATATTTTTCATTCATCTTATCCATGACTTTTTTATTCACTTCATCGCGGTGCTTGCGAGATTTGTAAATAATAAACGAAAACCATACCGTTTCATTAGGTTTTGCTTTTGTCATTTTCGTAAACGCTAAGGGCTTCATGCCATCCATCCCTTGTGGGATAAGATCTTCACCCATGCACTCATAATACTCAAGTGCTCCGTATTTCATCCACATCGCGGCTCCTTCCTTCGCCATTTTCTTGTATTCAGCCACTTTATTTTTTGGAACTACCAGTACAAATCCATCGACATATTTTGTCATATTATTTTCACCTCCCTTTATATGCTTTCTCCAACTCTATAATGTCAAATTTTTTCATTTTAAGGAAAGCTTCGGTTACACGGGCAATTTGCTCTTTGCTGCCTTTTGCCATCATCTTATCCATGGCGGTAGGAACAATCTGCCATGAAACCCCATATTTATCCTTGAGCCACCCGCATTGTTCTGATTCAGGAACTGCAGATAGTTTTTCCCAAAAAAAATCTATTTCTTTTTGATTTACGCAGTTGACCATGAGTGAGACCGCTTCATTGAACTTGAAATGATGCATATTGCTGCTTCCGTCCATTGCTGCAAACCATTGACCTTCGAGCGTAAAGTCGGTAAACATGATCGCACCCTCTTTGTTTGGTTCCATGCCAGCGGAATAGCGAGCAATTGCACCTCGTTTAGTATTTTTTCCGCCAGAGGCGGATCGGCCTTTGGCCGAAAAAACTGATAAATAAAAATCTGTCGCCTGTTCTGCCTTGTCGCAAGTATCGGTGACAAAGAGTAGTGATGGGATGATAAGAGGTCGCTCTTCTCCTTCCGGATTTGTAAAAATGAGTTGCCAGGAAAGACCGTATTTATCTTGCGCCCACCCATATCGTTCACTGAAAGGATATTTATCAAGCTCCATAAGTACTTTCCCGCCATCCGTGAGTTTTTCCCATATTTCATCAATTCGTGATCTTGCATCTTTGTCTTGAGAAGGATCGAAATTAACCATGAAGGATATTGACGGATTGAATTTAAAAAGAGGACCTGCGCTTATTGCCATGAAAGTATATCCCATTATCTTGAATGTGACAACATCGGCGTCACCAGACGGCGTATCATGAAGCGTATTTAAATTTGTGATCTTAGAATTCGGAAAGACCGAAGTATAAAACTCCGCAGCTTCCTTGGCTTCTTTGTCAAACCACAAATGTGGAGTAATTTTTTGCATATGTAATTATGAATTGAAATTATGACTTCAATACATTCTCTGCCATTTTGTCGAAACTTTCTTTCCATCCCTGATCCATACCTTTCCTGTGTTCATCAGGAATATCTTTGATACCTTCATGTTTCAAAGTCATTTTTGTTTTACCATCCAGCATTTCTTCAAAAGTGACTGTAACCAACATCTCAAGCGGCATGCCCTTCATTCCATAATGCTCCGAGGGGACGACATTTCCTTTTTCATCTGAAAATGAATCAGTGACGACTATCTTTTCCATAGGAACAATTTCTTTGTAAGTACCGGTGCTCCAAAAATCCTTTCCATTAAAATCGCCCTCCATCCCTCGCATACAACTCAAATACTTACCTCCCACTCTAAAATCGATCTTGACCACGGGGCAGGTAAATATTTTTGGACCCCACCATTTTTTATAAAGTTCAGGATCAGTCCACGCTTTCCAAACAAGTGCGCGGGGAGCGTCGAAAACGCGAACGATTGTTAATACGTTCCTATCATCTGTGTTTTCCATGAAATTTATTTTTTATGAATTAATAATAACTTTTTCTTTTCTTGTTGAAGAACTGCATCGAGGGCATCGAAACGTTCATTCCAGTATTTTTTCATTTTACTTAGCCAATCTTCTACATTTTGTAAGGATTCTGTATTAATTTTATAGATCCGTTGTTGGGCTCTTTTTTCAACTTGCAAAATATTTGTAATGCGGAGAACTTTGAGATGTTGTGATACAGCAGGATGACTTACTTTAAATTTTCCATAGATATCTGAGGCGGCTAAACTTCCTTTTTTGGCAATCATTTCAATGATTGTACGTCTTGTAGGATCAGCAAGTGCTTGAAAAGTGTCCATATATATTTCATAATAAAGTATTCACTTAATTAAGTCAAGACTTAAATATTTCAAACAGCTTACGCTTGGCAAATTCGTCCTTCTCTACTCTCGGTTTTTTAGCATTCGGATGAGCGATAACATAAATTTTCATATGAAAGTTTATTTTAACCAAGTTCAATGTCTTTGATATCGAGTTCTTTCGGATTAATATCACCTCGAGCACCTGTGCGAACAATCCAGCCTAAGCTTAAAATTTCATTAGTGCCGTCTTTAGGAACATAATCTGAAAACTTGACTTCACCTTCAATATCTTTCCAATTTCCTACTATTAATCTGATAACATATTGATAATCATGAGGATTATCTAAAATATATTTTTTATTTCGGAAAACTATTTCCTTTTTGGTTCCGATATCTTTATCAGCAATTTCGGAATACGCCTTAGGTGATTCTTCGGTAAAAAATAACATATTTTGACTAGGCACAATAAAAAGGAAAGAATGATCGTCAAAAATAATTTTGTAATAACCATCATCACCTAAATTGATGGTTTTAAACTCGGCAAAACCTATTATTTTTTTTGATTTTCCTTTTATAGAAACAGTATTAGCGGGATTATTTATTAAAGATTTAAGCAATTTTTGCACTGACATATCGGTATTTTATCAGAAACAGATATTGTCTTATATCAAGGAATGTTGTCACTTCAAATCTTAGATTGTTGTTATGCTATAATACCTCGATATGGCAATAGAGGCTGCGGAAAGATTTATTCCATCAGATAATGGCGTTTCACATGCATTTGATGTTATGAACGTACTTTATGGTGGTCATTTAGGTGATGAGGAGTATCTTCGATCATTAATTGAATTCCGTCAACATAAATTATTTGTTGAATATATACATGCTGGAATAGGATGGCTCGCCAATAGATCTGCCAGTCCTTTTTTACAGAATCTTGGGACAAAGGTTTGGAAGTTATTAGGACCTGGACCACAGCCAATTGTAACTGCGTTTACTACAGATTCGATAGCATCTGCCTCTCAGATCACTGGACAACCTCAATCTGTTGTAAAACCTCCTGGCTTTGTACCTGAATCTATAATTTCAACAAGATCTCATGTAAACGGCAAACCTCATCTTATAGTTCCTATACATTTCTTTTTACATGCTCAAAGACACCCAGTTGAAGGAATGTCGCATTTGGCAGGTGCGATATCACAAATTAATGATATTGTATCTGTTGATTGGGATCATTTGCCCCAACAAAGAATAATGACCATCATGGCTCAAATGGCTTCACGAGCATTAGCCTCATCAACTCAAATACTATTAGGTAATTTGATATAGAAAAGTAGCGTCGGAGCGATAAGGTAAAGCCTTTTATTTTTTTTCGAATTTTACGAAGAAAAACTTTAAGCAGTTTGAAGGTTTTTTTCAAAATCCAAATACTAGAAGTTAAAATTCTTTTTGTTAATATTTGTGCCTTTTTGAAAGTATTTAGAACAAATTTTTTACCTACATCTAAAAAGCGGAAA
>CAYNLS010000099.1:0-4037 GCA_964398125.1 uncultured Gammaproteobacteria bacterium | reverse complement strand
CCAAGGTCAATAATTTTTTTTGCTTTCTTCATGAGTGAAGGCATAATATTCATGGAAGCTCCATTTGGGAGTCCGACAAACAACACATCACACTTTTCAAGCTCGTCGGGCTGCACAAACATGAGTTTAGTTACTTTGCGCAAATTCGGATGAGCCGCCGAAACGGGACGTCCGGCAAACTGCCTTGAGGTGACTTGATGAATTGTTACTTTAGGATGAGACATAAGAATACGCAGTAATTCACCGCCTGCGTAACCGGATCCTCCTAAAATTGAAACTTTAATCATATTACATTATTAATTTGATAGCCTAAATAGCACTACACCGGAACAGGTGGCCCGAGCCAGTGACCTTGACCAAATGCGGGCTATCTTTACGCATTTGTCGAGGTGGCGAGCGACAGAATCTGGAAATAAGACTATATAGGTAAATTTTCTGGTTACGAGCGAAAACTTATTTAACTAACTTAACACAATAATCTATAATCTCTCCGGAAATACTGACACCCGTCGGACTTTCTGAATTTTTAAACTCCATCGTATGATTGATTTCGTTTATCGATAAACCATCATCGGTTTCAAAAATATCCATCGCTAAAATACCACCTCCGACGGCATCGGATGCTTTTTTACAAATTTCCGATAACTCTTTTGTGACGGGACAGTTGGAAGCGATACCTCCACGCGCCGTATTCGTGATCCAATGTTTTGAATCCCGATATATTGCACAGATCGCTTTTCCAGCTATTACAAATGCCCGGATATCACGCTCGGGCTTTTCAATATATTGTTGAATATAAATTGCTTTTTGGTGCGGTCCTCCAAGTACTTCTTTGTGCTCAATCACGGTCTCGAGTGAATCGGAATCATTTATTTTTGCGAGTAACCTTCCCCAAGAACCAACCGCCGGTTTTATAACCACAGGATAACCGCCAATCTGGCGGATTGCTTCCACAGCTTGATTCAAAGTAAACACCATGGCAAAATCCGGCGTCGACACCGCAGCTTTTCTTAATGCAAGAGAAGTAAGAAATTTATCACCACAAACTGCAGCAACTTCTGAAGAATTTACGACTGGCACTCCCATATTTTCTAAAAACTTTATCGCATAGTCTCCTTTGACTGTTGAGACAGAACGTTCAAGTGCCACATCAAAATCTAATACAAATTTATCGGGATTAAAAACTTGCGTGCGTATATCGATGAGTTTTACCTGTACATTTTTTTTTCGTGCAGCCTCGATAATTAGTTTCTCATCACCTCGTATTGTTGAATGTAAAAGTCCTAAGGTTTTCATTATAATAAGTCCCCTCTAGAGAGGGGATTAGGGGTGTGTTTTATTCACCCCAGTCTTCTTCTATATTTGGCGCTTGAGCCAACATTACTCTGGAACTGGCAATGCTTTCCACCACAACCCGCGATCCGCAATCAATACAATTAACAACTTCCGAAACTTCTACATTACTTTGTAACGCAACCGAGGCATCACATATTGGGCATTGTGCTGTCATATAAATAGATAATGAATAACTAATGATCATTATATGAACGCTTTTCAAATTGTCAAAAAAATGATAAATATTGATAAAAATTAACAAGTTTGTTAAAATTCTAACATGTTAACCGTACCAATGGCCGTTGCCGATATATTAAATGAAACTCCCTATATTGAGGAATTGCTTTCCCGAAATCTTATAAATCTTTCCGGCCTTGCCCGTGATATTCGACCAAAAGTCGAAGAGCTTACCATGAAAGACGTACAGATCGGATCGATTATTATGGCTTTAAAAAGACAGACAAAGAACTTAAATGTTAAAAAAAAGTTTGAGAAGGTTTTTAAGATCTCACCAGATCTGATCGTCAGGTCAAATTTATTTGAAATTACATTTGTAAATTCTGATACTCAAACAAAAAAACACAGAGAATTATTGGAATACGAAAATGTTGATCAATCTACGTTCGTGACCATTACGCATGGGATATTTGAGACAACCATAATTGCAAATGCAAAACTGGAAGACAAAATTCTCAAATTATATAAAGAAGAGAGAATTGTTGCTGTTTTAGAGAACGTCTCCTCAATAACGGTCAACTTTCCCAAAGATATTATCGATACTCCTGGTGTTTATTATATGTTGCTCAAAGTATTAGCCTGGGAAGGTATTGATGTTGCGGAAGTTGTTTCCACCTATTCAGAATGTACCATCATCCTTAAAAACGCGTATGTTGACCACGCATTTTCTTTGATAAAAAATTTGTTTACCGCGACTTAAGATCAATTGCATTTAAACTCAAAAGAACATACAATGTACGAGTCATATGCTCAGTCATCGCGCCCGTCTTCTTTTACCATCGGCTACTCTTGCACTTGATACTAAAGCCCGCGAATTTGAAGAAAATGGAAAACCCGTCATCAATCTGACGATCGGCGAACCTGATTTTGCCACGCCAACTCACATAGGAGAAGCGGCATACAAGGGAATAAAAGATGGATTTACCCACTACACCGCAACTGCCGGCATTTTGCCGCTTCGTAAAGCTATAGCTGACAAACTAAAGAAAGATAATAATGTGATATATGACTCTTCGGAAGTAATAGTCGGAGTTGGCACAAAACAGATTTTATACAATGCTTTTCAGGTTTTGATCGATGAAGGAATGGAAGTGATAATTCCCACGCCGACTTGGAGCACTTATGTCGAACAAGTTAAGCTTGCCTTAGGCAAACAGGTTTTGATACCTCTGAAGCCGCCTTTTAAACTTAAAGCGCAGGATATTGAGCCTTTTATCAACAAAAAAACTAGAGCAATCATTTTAAATTCTCCAAGTAATCCCACCGGTGCCGTGATCGAAAAAGAAGAGCTTGAGAAAATTGCGAAACTTGCAGTTAAAAATAATATTTACATAATTTCTGATGAGATTTATGAAAAACTTATTTATGAAGGTACTCACTACTCAATTGCGTCTTTCAACGATAAGATTAAAGAACTGACGATCACAATAAACGGTTTTTCAAAATCGTATGCGATGACGGGGTGGAGGATAGGTTACGGCGCTGGACCAAAAGAAGTAATAAAAGCCATGACTTCTTTTCAAGGACAAACTACTTCAAATACATCCTCTGTGGCGCAAATTGCGGCGCTGGCCGCGCTTCAAGGTACTCAAGAACCTATGGTCCTGATGAAAAATGAATTTGAAAAAAGACGAAATTATTTAAGTCAGGAACTTTCAAAAATCGGAAAAATATCATTCACCCCACCCTCCGGAGCATTTTACACTTTTATCGGAATAGAAAAACTTTTAGAGCCGGGTGAAACCGCAGTTGATTGGTGCGACTCACTTCTCAGGGAAAAATTTGTGGCCGTTGTTCCGGCGGAAGCATTTTGCGAAACTGGGTATTTCCGACTAAGCTTTGCATCATCTATGAACAATTTAAAAGAAGGAATTAAAAGAATTAGTGAATTTGTTACAAACAACTAGCGGAACAGGTGACCAAACTAATTTTAGCGAAGTCGAGTCAGACTCGACGAAGTAATCAAAATTTATAAAATAACGGAGCAGGTGGCAAAGTCGGAAGGGATCAGGGACAGCGCGCAAGAAGACATCTTTGTCGGATGAGCACTGGCGGGAAAGAGACTTTGACGGAATCTGGAACAAGGACTATATAGTAAATTTTCGGTTACGAGCGAAAACTATTTATTAAAAATCTATGAGAAAAATACCGGCAACAATGGTCACTCAACATCCGGATCATGCTAATAAACCATATTGGCATGATAAACCGTTTATCACAACCAAGCATGAACATTACGAGCTTTACTCTTCGTTTAAGGAGCTTGGAGTGACTGAATATAAATGGGACTGGGAGGGGAAACTTGTTGATGAGGCCGTGATCGACAGAATTTTCAGTACATATTATGAGTATTTCAAAACTCGCGAAATAGGCCGTGATCATTTTTTGACATTTCGTCTACCAAATCCAAAAGTCGAGACAGAGTTTCGTTTGGGTCGGGCTTTCATGAGTATCATTGCCGCCTC
>CAYNLS010000098.1:0-4125 GCA_964398125.1 uncultured Gammaproteobacteria bacterium | reverse complement strand
ACCTGATAAAGTTTTTGCCGGTCTTGAAACTGTGAGATAGCTCAATCCTACATTATCAAGAAAATTTAATCTTGTTATTATTTCTTTCAAAATCGATTGTGCAATAGCAATTTCATAATCATTTAAAATTTTATTAATATTTTCTGTGAAATAGTTTTTCAATTTTGTGATCGGCCAATCGGTGATTTTAGATATATTATGTCCTTCAATCGTAATTGAAAGCACTTCAGGTTTGAGTCTGGCTCCGCGGCAGACCTGACAAATCTCCTCACGCATGTATTTGGCTACTTCGTATGCATTACCTTCACTTTCAAAATATCGCCTCTGCATATCATGCACTAAGCCATTAAATGTTTCATTTATATAAGTAGTTCGACCAAATCTGTTTTCTCCTTCTACAACATATGTTTTTCCTGTTCCTTTTAAAAGAATATCTTTCTTGCTTTGAGGTAACGAACCAACTGGGATATTCAAATCAATATGTTCCTCATCGCAAACTGTCTTTAATAATCTTAAATACCAAGTTCCAAGGAAAAAGAACTTAGGATAAGGTTGTAATCCTCCCTCATTTATAGTCAAACTTGGGTTTAGAAGTAAATCCGGATCAATTTTGAAGACTTTACCTATTCCTTTACATTCAGGACATGCTCCCAATGGTGAGTTAAATGAAAACATCCTAGGTTCAATCTCAGGAAGCGATAAATTGCAGTTTGGGCAGGAAAATTTTTCGGAAAACAAATGTTCTTCCCTGTTGTCATCCCGAGGAGTTTTTACGACGAAGGATACAGAAGATAGATTCTTCGCTATGCTCAGAATGACAAGTCCTCCGGATAAGTTTGTACTTTGTTCAACACTATTTGAAAGTCTAGTACGAAGGTTTGACTTAAAAATTTCATCTTTTATATCTTTATTTTTCAGAGTCAGTGTGTCAATGATCGCCTCAATTGTATGTTTATTGGTTTTGATAAGATCAATTTCATCTGTAAGGTCCATCATCTTTCCGTCTACTCTCACTTGCCTGTAACCTTTTTGTTGTAAGTTTTCAAAAAGGTCATGAAACTCACCTTTTCTAGTGCGAACAACAGGTGATAAAAGTGTGACAGGATGGGGTTTCACAGTATCTGTTGCTGTATGCGTTTTTATCAAATCAAGAATTTTAGAAACTATCTCATCAACGGAAAGTTTTTTTATTTCGATACCACAGTTTGGGCAATGCGGGTGACCTACTCGGGCAAACAAAACTCGCAGGTAATCATAAATTTCCGTGATCGTGCCCACAGTTGACCTCGGATTATGGGTCACTGTTTTTTGATCAATTGAAATAGACGGTGACAACCCTTCAATAAAATCAACATCAGGCTTGTCCATTATGCCAAGAAACTGCCTTGCATAGGCTGAAAGTGATTCTACGTAGCGTCTTTGACCTTCGGCATATATAGTATCAAAAGCAAGTGACGACTTACCCGATCCGGACACACCGGTAAACACCACAAATTTATTTTTGGGTATTTTGACATCAATATTTTTTAGATTGTGTTGACGTGCTCCACGCACGTTTATACTGTCCAACATAGAGGTGTTTGAATCTACAAGTTTACACGTTTTTAGCTAATGATTCAAGTATCTGAAGTATTTTGTTATTCAAAGAAACAAATGAAGGAATAAAAAACATAATTGGATTTATTTATTGATCTCATTTATTTTGTCTCTTAAAAGTATTGCCGTTTCGAAGTTCATATCATCAACGTAGATTCTCATCTCCTTTTCAAGCTTTTTTATCATCTTCTTTTTATCAAAATCAGTCATTGAATCTGGATCAAGTTTATCTAGAGATTCAAGCTTAAATTCACGCTGTACCCGATCAAACATGAGTTCGCTTTCCTCAGGTTTTTCTATGATTTTTTCCCTGACAGGTTTGAATATAGTTTTCGGATTAATATTGTGCTTTTTATTGTATTCGGTTTGGTATTTTCGTCGTCTATCAATTTCGGAAACGGCGTATTTTATTGAATCGGTTATTTTATCCGCATAAATTATCACTTCGCCAAGTACATTTCTTGCAGCTCTTCCCATAGTTTGAACGAGTGAAGTGCGTGATCTTAAGAAGCCTTCTTTGTCGCCGTCAAGTATGGCTACAAGCGTGACTTCCGGTAAATCTAATCCTTCTCTTAGTAAATTGACACCAATCAGTACATCGAATTCATTTTTCCTTAGATTGTCAAGCACGTCGGATCTTTCCAAAGTATGAATATCTGAATGTAAATATGATGCTCTTACTTTTTTATCTTTTAGATATTCGGTAAGATCTTCAGCAGTTTTCTTGGTCAATGTTGTAACCAAAGTTTTCTCACCTCTTTTGGCTCTTTTCTCAATTTCGATGATCAAATCAGGTATTTCGGTGGTTGATGGTCGGATTGTGATTTTCGGATCAATGATGCCAGTCGGCCGAATTAGCTGTTCAACAACTTGCTTTGATTGACCGGTTTCCCATTCATTAGGCGTTGCGGAGACATAAATCAAGTGTGGTGGAATCCGGTAGAACTCATCAAATTTTAATGGTCTATTATCGTAGGCTGAATTTAGACGGAAACCAAAGTCTATAAGCGTTCTTTTACGGCTGTGATCACCATTGTACATACCGCGGATTTGTGGTACGGTCATGTGGGATTCATCAATAAAAACAAGAAAATCATCGTCATAAGTAAGCTTAAAATAATCAAGCAAACTGTATGGTGGATCTCCTGGTTTTCTGCCGTCAAAATAACGAGAATAATTTTCTATCCCGTTTACATAGCCTACCTCCTTTATCATCTCAAGATCATAATTCACTTTTCTTAAAAGTCTTTGCGCCTCAAGTTCTTTACCCAATTTTTTTAATCCTTTATATTCTTTTTGCAAATCTTCACGTATTCTGCTTTCAGCACTTTTAAATACATTTGGATCCATGAGATAAAGTTTTGCGGGGTATATTGAAATCGATTCACCGCCACTTTTATGTTTTTTTCCAGATAAAGGTTCAATAGATTCGATTTCATTTATTCTGCCGTCCTTTTCAATAAGACGTACGGCATTGTCTTCATAAGGAAGATAAATGTCCATGTGATTTCCGCGTACCCTGAATGTGCCTCTTTTAAAATCAAATTCAGATCTTTCATAAAGAAGTTCAGTCAATCTCACTGATATTCCTCGCCAGTCTGCTACACCACCTTTTTTTATTTGAAAAACAAAACGCTCATACTCTTTTGGAGAACCGATGTTGTAAATACACGAAACCGAGGCAACGACGATGACATCCCGCCTGGACAAAATATTTGTGGTAGATTGGAGGCGAAGTTTATCGATAAGCTCATTTATCTCTGCCTCTTTTTCTATATAAGTATCTGTCGATGGAATATATGCTTCCGGCTGATAGTAATCATAATAAGAGACAAAATATGAAACAGCATTTTCGGGGAAAAAATCACGAAACTCTTGATAAAGCTGTCCTGCAAGTGTTTTATTATGGGAAATGATGAGAGTTGGTTTATCAAGGTCGGCTATCACATTAGCCATGGTGAATGTTTTTCCGGAACCTGTGACTCCAAGCAGCACCTGATTTTTCATACCGGATAAAACACCCATCTTTAATTTTTTGATGGCTTGGGGTTGATCTCCGGTCGGTACGAATTTTGATTTAAGATTAAATGGCATGAGTTTATATTATAATATAGCCATGCTTTATATTGTTGGTACACCTATTGGCAATCTTGAGGACCTTTCCTATCGACAAGGTAAAATTTTAAGCACCGCAAATATTATCCTTACAGAGGATACAAGATCGACCGGATATTTAATGCAAAAAATCGAAGAACTTTTTGGCTTTAAAAGGCTACACGACCAACGCTTGATTTCTTATTATAAGGAAAAGGAATTTGAGCGACTTCCGATGATACTTAAGTTTCTTGAGGACGGTAAACAAGTTGCTCTCATTTCACAAGCAGGCATGCCGCTTATTTCTGATCCAGGGTATTTGCTTGTTTCTACTGTCATTAAAGAAAAGCTTCCTTTTACAGTTATTCCCGGACCTTCAGCAGTCTCTACAGCATTAATTCATTCGGGATTTAAATCTGAAACCTCAATGTTTGT
>CAYNLS010000097.1:0-4173 GCA_964398125.1 uncultured Gammaproteobacteria bacterium | reverse complement strand
CGGATAATCGTAAATAATTGTTGGATGACCATTCATACCAAGTTTTGGTTCTATTTCTTGTGTATAAATTTGTGAAAATAAATCTTCGTAATTTGAGTTTTCAACCTCGTAATTTTTTTTCTTTGCCGCATTTATAAAAGATTTTTCATCAA
This sequence comes from uncultured Gammaproteobacteria bacterium, assembly GCA_964398125.1. GTDB lineage: Bacteria > Patescibacteriota > Microgenomatia > UBA1406 > GWC2-37-13 > CAYNLS01. The sequence continues at coordinate 4,021 of CAYNLS010000097.1, read as the reverse complement.
GTAAAGTTTTCTCGTCAATTCCGGCATATTTTTGAAAAGATTCTACAACTGAAATTCGTTCGAATTTTTCGACCGATATTTTTTTTCCCTGATAAGAAAAAGTCTGGCTATCATGGAGATTTTTGCATAAATACTGAAGCAATCCAAGCATCTCATTTTCAACATCAAGATAAGTTGCCGGCACTTTATAAAACTCAAGAATCAAAAACTCCGGCGAATGTTTTTCCGAATGCGGTTCGCTATTTCTAAATGCTTTTCCAAGATAGTAACAATTGCCAAGTCCTTGTGCGATGAGTCTTTTTATAAAAAGTTCCGGCGATGAAGTCAGATAAAGATTTTCTTTTCGATCAAAATAATTAAATTCTGTTTTGAAAATCTCAATATAACTTTCCGGAATTATAGAAGGCGAGATGACCGGAAGCTCAAGTTCCTGATATCTTCTTTTGTCAAAATAACTTTTTATACTGTTTTTAACAGTAAGAAATTTCTTGTGGTTTTTGAGATTGTCAACGTGACTTGAAATTTTCATAAAGCACGATGCCAACGGCAATAGATAAGTTTAAACTGTCGATTTTGTCAGACTGTGGAATTTTGACTGGTGTTCCTATTCTTAGAAATTCTTCACTTAAACCCGCACCTTCATTGCCAAATATCAAAGAATAAGGTTTTTGACAAACAATTTCTTTCATGTTGTTACCCATCAGCATAAAAGGATAATAATTTCTTGGAAAAAGATTTTTATATTGAGAAAATGAATCAAAATATTGATGATGAATCTGAAATAAAGATCCTTGCGAGGCACGGATTGCTTTCGGGTCAAAAATATCTACAGCAGGTTTGATGATTGCCAAATCAAGATGATCAAACCCCAACATCGTGCGGATGATTGTGCCAACATTGCCCATGTCTGATGGATTCACAAGAACGACATGATTATCTTGTGTTGAAATTGGTGGTGAATATTTTTTGAAAAATCCGATTGCATAACAATTCTGACTTTCTGAAAGTTTTTCGAGTAAACCATCTGCGATTTCAAATTCAATATTGTGAGTTTTACAGAGCTCCTTAATCTTGAAAATGCCTTTATTTTTTTCACCCTTTGAATGAATGAAAACTTTAATTGCGTGGTCGGGTTTGTGTAAAAGCAATTCTATTGTTGCGTAGACCCCAATCGTATAGGAAAAATCGAAGTCTTTTTTATATTTTTTAGGAGAGAAATTCATAGTTCGTTTTTAAGTTCTTCAAAAAGTTTCTTTGCGCGACCACTCAAATGTTCAGGGATTTTTATTTTAAAAACCACATATTGATCACCCCTTTGACTTGTGTTTGGATATGGGACTCCTCGACCACGAAGTCTCATAGCGGTTCCGATTTGGGTTCCGGGTCTAATGCGAACTTTTATAGGTTCATCGATCGTTCTGACTTCAATAACATCACCGAGTACTGCTTGAGATATAGAAATCTCTTTTTCTAAATAAATATCCTGACCTTCTCTTTTAAATTCTTGATCCGGTCTGACACGGACCAAAATATCAAAATCGTTGAAACGTATTCGCGAGCCATCATGAACTCCGGCCGGCACTTTGATACTTTTCTGTTTTCCATTGATAACAGTAGTTTTTTCTGTTCCATGAACTGCTTCATCAAAGCTAAGTTGCATCTCGTAAACATCATGACGAGTGCGTCTGCCTGATGAACCAAATGGAGAGCGTGATCCGAAAAACTGCTCAAAAATATCAAAGGGATCCATGCCTCCGAAATCAAATTCAACACCTTGGCCACCCATATTGGTGTAATAATGAAATGGTCCTTGCTGTGCAGAATAACCGCCGCCTCCACCACCCATGCCACCTTGGGTATAAGCGTTATGTCCAACCTGATCATAAAGTTCCTTTTTCTTTGAGTCGGAAAGTACTTGGTAGGCCTGATTTATCTCTTTGAATTTTTCTTCGGCATCGGACGCCTTATTGCGATCAGGATGCCATTTTAAGGCAAGCTTGCGGTATGCTGATTTGATTTCAGCTGCAGTCGCAGACTTGGAGACTCCGAGAACTTCGTAATAATCTTTCATATCTTATTAACGTTACTCTACAACTTCTCCTTCTTCAACGTCTTTTTTGGCTTTTTTATCGTCTTCGTCTTTTTTTCCTTCGTCCGACGTAGCCTTTCCTCCAGAGGCGGATCCGCCTGTGGCGGAGGCGGAGTCGGGCTGGCTTTGATAAGCCGCCTGACCAATCTTTTGCAAAGTTTCCGAAAGCTCTCCGGTTTTCTTATCAAGTTCTTCAGCTGCGATATCTTCTTTCGCCATCATGTCCTTGAGTTCTTTGACTTTGTCTTCAACTTCTTTCTTCTGCTCAGGTTTCACTTTATCTCCCAAATCTTTTAGAGATTTCTCTGCTGTATAAACCAGATGCTCTGCTTTATTTTTCGCTTCAATGCGATTTTTTAGTTTTGCGTCCTCATCGGCATTTTTTTCCGCCTCTTCCTTCATGCGGTTAATTTCATCTTTACTCAAACCTGTTGAGCCTGAGATCGTGATACTTTGGGACTTGCCGGTGGCTTTATCTTTTGCTGTGACTGTGAGCAGGCCATTGGCATCAAGATCAAAGGTGACCTCAACCTGAGGCACTCCACGAGGTGCAGGAGGTATTCCTTCAAGTGTAAATGTTCCAAGTGATTTGTTGTCTCCCGCCATTGGGCGTTCACCTTGGAGAACGTGTATCTGTACTTGTGTCTGATTATCCCCTGCTGTCGAAAATACTTCCGATTTTGAAGTCGGTACCGTTGTGTTTCGGGTAATAAGAGGCGTCATCACTCCACCCAAAGTTTCAACTCCAAGAGTAAGCGGAGTGACATCCAAAAGCACTACATCTTTTGCTTCCCCTGACAAAATTCCGGCTTGAATTGCAGCGCCGATCGCGACCACTTCATCGGGATTTACTGAACGGTTTGGATCTTTGCCAAAAAATTTCTTCACTTCTTCGATAATCTTTGGAACTCTTGTCATACCTCCAACCATGATCACTTCCTCGATATTTTTTACTTCAACTTTTGCATCTTTCAAGGCATCGCGCACAGGTTGAAATGATTTTTGAATGAGCTCATCAACAAGTGACTCGAATTTAGCACGCGTCAGTTTTTGTACCAAATGAAGTGGCTGATTGTCTTTGACCGTGACATAAGGAAGATTTATTTCTGCCTCAGTTGATGAGGAAAGTTCAATCTTTGCTTTTTCAGCAGCCTCTTTCAATCTTTGCAAAGCTTGCACATCTTTTCGTAAATCTACGCCTTGATCTTTTTGAAATTCGGAAGCAATATGATCAATGAGTACTTTGTCAAAATCATCACCACCAAGATGCGTGTCACCATTGGTAGCTTTTACTTCGAAAACTCCATCTCCAAGCTCGAGAATCGTGATATCAAAAGTACCGCCGCCAAGATCATAAACTGCGATTGTGTGAGCATGTGATTTATCAAAACCGTATGCTAATGCTGCCGCGGTAGGCTCATTTAATATACGTTCTACTTTTAGTCCTGCGATTTCACCGGCTTGTTTTGTAGCCTGACGCTGTGCATCATCAAAATATGCCGGCACCGTGATCACTGCTTTTTCAACTTTTTCACCAAGATGACTTTCTGCATCTTCCTTGACCTTTGTCAAAACCATGGCGGAAATTTCCTGTGGTGTATAAGTTTTACCTTCGACTTCAATCTCAACGCGCCCTTCTTTTCCTTCCTTGACTTTATAAGGAAGAAATTCTTTATCACGTTTGACTGAAGGATCACTAAATCTTCGACCCATGAGTCTTTTTATCGAATACAGAGTTTTGTGTGGATTCAAAACTAATTGACGTTTCGCAACATCTCCAACAATTCTTTTAACAGGATCGACTACAGATGGAATCACATTTCGACCTTCTTTTGAGTAAATAATTTTTGGTTTTCCACCCTCCATCACAGCAACTGCTGAATTTGTTGTTCCTAAATCGATACCAATTGTTTTTGCCATATGTTTAAAAAT
>CAYNLS010000096.1:0-4209 GCA_964398125.1 uncultured Gammaproteobacteria bacterium | reverse complement strand
ATCACGGACTTTTAAATAATAAAGGTTTCAAACTCTGGATGATGGTCGAAGTGCCAGGAGCCGCTATCATGCTTAATGAATTTATCGAACTTGGCATCGATGGAGTCTCTATCGGAACAAATGATCTGACGATGATGGTTCTTGGAGTTGACCGTGACAGTAGCGAAGTCGCACATATTTATGATGAAAGACATCCAGCGGTTCTCTCGATGCTTGATCATATTGTGCAAACTTGCACTGATGCTGGAATAACATGTTCAATCTGCGGACAGGCAGCATCTGATTATCCGGAAATAGTTGAAAGACTTGTTAAACGCGGAGTCACTAGTGTCTCTGTAAATCCTGACGCTGTAAATCGTACCCGCGCACTTATTTATAACATAGAAAAGAAGCTACACCACAAAGCATAATTGAGTATAAAATGTGATACTATATATGCATGATTGGACGTATACGCGGTACTGTTTCTGAAATTGACGGTACTATCGGACTTATTGAAACTGCTTCAGGTGTATATTATCAAGTTTTTTTAACTACTAATTTAATCAGTAAACATACCATTTCAACTCCTATTGACGTTTATACATATCTGCAGGTTCGTGAAGATGCTCATGTTTTATTTGGTTTTGAAACAAAACAGGAGCATAAACTTTTTCTTCTTTTATTAAGTGTGCCCGGAATTGGTCCAAAAAGTGCGTTTACAGTGATCTCAAATACTAAAAATGAAGAGTTGATTGCTGCTGTCAAAAAAAATGATGTACAATTTTTCACAAATATAAAAGGTCTTGGCAAAAAATCCGCCCTGAAGATCATTTTGGAATTATCACAAAAATTTAAAACCGAATTTACTTTTCAAGATGAGGAAGTTTCAGAAGATGATAAAACAGTGATGGAAGCACTCACTTCGCTTGGATTTGGAAATAAGGAAATACGAAAAACCATTTCCGCTTTGCCAAAAGATATGAGGATCGAAGATAAAATCACAAAAGCAATACAAATTTTATCCGGAAATAAATCAAGATGAAATCAAACGAAAAAACTGTCACAGACATGTCCATACTACGTCCCAAGACTTTAAAGGATTATGTCGGTCAGGCAAATGTTGTCAAAACATTACAATTGTTTTTAAAAGCGGTCAAGCAGCGTGGAGATGCAACAGAACACATTCTGTTTTATGGCCCGCCTGGAATCGGTAAAACTACACTTTCTTATATAATCGCGAATGAACTTGAGGGTAATATCAGGGTGACATCTGGCGCGGCGATAACAAAAACAGGAGATCTGGCCGCAATTCTCACCAATTTAAAAGATCAGGATGTACTTTTTATAGACGAGATTCACCGCATACCAAAACCCGTTGAAGAGATGCTTTACCCCGTGATTGAAGAATATGCTCTTGATATCATCATAGGAAAAGGCCCATCAGCTCGCACAGTGAGGCTACCAGTTCCTCGTATAACTATTGTTGGTGCAACAACAAAATTAGCTTTACTTTCTGCTCCACTTCGCGATCGTTTTGGACTAGTACTAAGACTTGATTACTACACTGATTCCGAAATGACAGAGATCGTCAAACGCTCAGCGCAGATCATGAATATACCAATATCAAATAAGGCAGTTGAAGAAATTGCCAAAAGATCCCGCAGAACTCCGCGTATTACGAATAGAATCTTAAAAAGAGCTCGCGATCTGGTGCAAGTCGACAAACATAAAACCATAGATGAAAATGTAGTCAATGAACTTTTTGCCTTGCTTGAAATAGATGATTATGGACTAACTGATTTAGATAAACAATATTTACGTGTGATTGCTGAAAAATTTCAAAATACACCAGTCGGAGTGAATACAATAGCAAGTGCACTTAGTGAAGACCGACAGACAATTGAGGAATTTATCGAACCGTATTTATTACGAATAGGATTTATAAGAAAAACTACACGTGGACGTATAGTCACTCCCAAAGGATGTAAACATCTCAATATTAAAATAGCTGAAGAGAACGTAGAACAGAGCAAGCTGATTTGATATAATCAATTAGCCAATTGCTAAAAGCTAATAGCTGATAGCTAAATAACGCCGCGGTGGTGGAATGGCAGACACGCAGGACTTAAAATCCTGTATCGTAAGATGTGAGAGTTCGACTCTCTCCCGCGGCACTATATTAGCTAGTAGCTTTTAGCGATTAGCTATTAGAAAAAGGCTAAATGCTGAAAGCTAAACGCTATCAGCTAAAATTTTAGCCGCCTTAGCTCAGCGGTAGAGCAGTGCTTTTGTAAAGCAAAGGTCGTCGGTTCAATCCCGACAGGCGGCTCATGTATTAGCTATTAGCTTATGGCTGTTAGCTTTTAGCTCATTAGGGCTAATTGCTGACAGCTAACCGCTGATAGCTAAAATATGAGCCCATAGCTTAATTGGATAAAGCAATTCCCTTCTAAGGAATAGACTGTCGGTTCGATTCCGACTGGGCTCACTTTTATTGTTGAGGAGTTTGCGCTGATGAGATCACATCATAGACTCCAGTATCTCTTATCCAATCAGGATTTGATTGATGAATGCCGGTAAATAAACGAACTCCTTTATTTATTGAAGGACCTTCTCCTGGAAGATTCTCTCCAACCAATTTTGCAAGACCTTCAAAATCTGAAGTTGCATGCATTTCGTACAATGTTTCAAGTGGAATTTTGGCTGTTGCTGTAAATTGTGGGAAAAAATCCACGCCGTTTTCATAATAATCTGCTGTAGAATCCACCTGATCCAATCCAACTTGCTCTATCATTCTTCTTAGAGTAATTGTTTCATTCCAAACTTCATCAAAGTGTCGATAACCAAAATAAGTATCTGTGTAAACAGTTCCACCGCGGTAGCTTTTAAATTGTTCATTATTTCCACTTACCGGTGATTGGAAGAATACTTCTTTGTTGTTTATAAGTTCTCCTGTTTCTCTTGGAGTGACATCGAGGTGTCCCCATTCGTGCCACAGTCCGTCAATAAGTGCAAGACCGGCTTCACTGCCTTGAGACTGTGCTTGTCTTTTTAATTTTTCAAGATCTATAAAGACTCTTTTGCTTGCAAAATCCGTATATCCCCATTGAGTTTCTGGAGGATCATAATGAGGTTCAACTTCTCTAATTGACTGCATAAAACCATCTGTATTTTTATAAAAATTTGTTCGATTTTCTTCCACTAAATCTTGTTTTTTTAATCTTTCCGTTTTGGTCAATTCTAAATATCCATCAGCCATACTTTCCATGAAAGCTTTTAACTTTGCAGGATCTTCAGCTTCTTTCCAAGTAAATGCCAGCACCTTTTCTTTAAGCGTTTTTTCTCTTAATGTTTCATGTACTATGTTAGTGCCACCTAAAAGAAGTGCAGCATCTTTTACTATACTTACTTTTGCTGCCGTAGATAATTTATCGACACCTCCGGCTTTTATCACTTCAGGGATCCAACCACCTGGAGTAACGGCTTTCAAAAAACTTCTTCTACTTCTGAACTTTGCTTCTTGTTGTGCTTTAGCGATTTCTTGATCCCTTTTTACCTTTTTTATCTGCTTTCTAGATAATTGTTGTTCCGGTCCGCCTGCTTCTGACATTTATGAATAATTCTAGCATAAACAATGCATGACTTTTCCCGTATAATATATCGTTATTATGAAAACAATTCATGTAGTGATACTAGCCTTAATCCGTAAAAAAAATAAATATCTACTTACACTTCGTAAAGATACTAATCCCAAAATGAATAACAAATGGCAGATTCCCGGTGGCGGGCTTGAGTATGGCGAGCAAATCTATGAAGCGCTAGATCGTGAAGTCATGGAAGAACTTGGAATTAAAGTCAAAGTTATTTCAGCTATTCCTTACATTGACACTGATATCTTTGACACACGACAAATAGTTTTTATAACTTATCTTTGCAGATTAAATGGAGATTCTGAAATAAAGCTAAATGAGGAAGCAACTGAGTATGGATGGTTTACTTTAAAAGAATTGGATAAAGTTGAGACTTTGCATGGATGCAAAGAAGCGATAATGGCAGCGGAAAATATGTAGTTATTTTTTTAAAGCAGTTAGAACTTTTTTTAAAGTTGAAAGCGGAGTATTATTTGGTACATATTCCTCCTTTTCAACTGGTTGACCTCGGTATTTTAAAGAAAGAGCCACGGGCTGAACCTTTCCTCTTATGAAACTTCCTGAATTGTTTATATAA
>CAYNLS010000095.1:0-4218 GCA_964398125.1 uncultured Gammaproteobacteria bacterium | reverse complement strand
ACGACAAAATTTCAGAAATTATGAGCTCTGGCAAGTGCAAACTTCGATTCGCGAAAGGCATCATGCCGCCAAAAGCTCTGTGAATCATCTTATTGATGAAAATGGGGAAATACGTAATGAACTTTTCCCTGATGAGCCTTTTTTACACGTTTTGCAAAGAGGTCTTGAATACCAGGAACAAAATGGTTCTCGTGAAATAGCAAGAGAACAAAGTGAAGTTGAGGGTTGGATGGAGTTATGTAATGTGTTAAAAAATCCAAATACACCAATAAATACAAAGGCAATAGTAATTTCCCCGCCAGGTATTGTCGAAGGCACAAATTACAGGGATAATTTTATCGATATTTATGAAGCGCTTGACGATGAGATTACTGGAAAACGCTACATCAAAATGACTAGGAATGCCTCCAAACTCAACTACGGTGATTATGAAAATATCGCTCCCCAACTGCAACCTGGATATTTTGACGGAGTTGATGGACCGATTGACGCCTGGTATTTGAGAAATCCAATTTATAAAAATCCTCGTGTCGATGCCAGAAGTGCTGATGAAATATTCGAGCAAATTTTTGGTCATCGAGAAGGCACAATGAGTGAAAAAGAATTTCAGGAATTATGGACGATGCTCACACCAGTTGCCATGTATTATATCGATATTTTATGTCAGGAAGAGTTTGATCCTGTGAGTCTTGCTATATCTTGGAATGCTGTACTTAAGAAAAGTGATCTCATCAGTCAAGTTTTGGATGTTATTAAGAATCCACAAAATTTTTCAACATTATCACAGATTGATAATATTCCGAAGTTTTATGGAAATATTCATGAAGAAATAAACTGGCTTGGTAGACAAAAAATAGATATGATCGCCGCGGCTTGTGGGCCGTCAGGTGGATTCAAAATCGAAAACAAGGATGGAATCATTCAGGTTGATCCGGCTCTTGATTTTCTTTCAAACAGCGTAGGAAAATTCGGAGTTGAAAAAGATCATTATGGATCTTTACACTTTGACTGCCCACATTGTCATAAAGATAACAAACGGGAACATGGAAAGCTGATAACAAAGTGTCAAAACTGTCGTAAAGATGTGACTTGTGGTGATGAAAATAAAGACAAAACAAGTATTACAAAATGATTAGTTTGGGTAAGTCTTCACATTATTCTTTGCATCATAGGCGTTTAACTTAGGCGGGATCATACCTCCTTCCGAAAAACCAGTCATGTATCCCGACATAAAAACTGTTGTTCTTTCTTCATCACAATAGCCGACATAAGTATTCATGAATTTTTGAACTAACCCAAAATCGCCAAGCTCATCACGAAGGGGATTATGGGGATTACTTATAGCCAACGCTTGACCCACACAAAATCCCAAAACCCTATCAAAATCTGACCCAGGATAAAGTGCGTAAGCTCCTTCATTCAAGACTCCAACAGTTTTTGCGACTTCCGCAACTGCATTCTCATAAGATATTTCTGAAGGGTCAAGTAAATTCAAAAAGTCAATAAGTCTTCCAGATATTATCATGCCCGGTAATCTATCTCCATTTTCAGGATTAATTTTTGACCTAAGCAACTCCGATGGTGTTTCCCATCCCAAAAGATTGGCAAGATATAATCTCAAGCTCACTGCATCATTATTCTCAACTAAGTCATAAAGTTCATATACATCCGTCTGACCCAGTGCAATGCCAAAAAGATGTGTATCTCTACGACCAGTTATCGCCAAAAGTCTATCAAGAGCTGCTGATCTTTGAACAAGAAGCTCTTTTAAAGGTCGAAACGCAATGTCCTTTGGTGGTTTTTGCTCGCCATTTTTACGTTCTCCCATAGAATCATGTAATTGGATTGGGTAGTCTCAAATGTATCTTTTCAATATCTTCCAAAACGTCATTACTTAATTCAAGATCTATACTTCCGATATCGGCTTTTAATTGTTTCATTGAAGTTGCACCGATAATATTACTTGTCACAAATTCCCTTGAATTTACAAATGCAATCGCCATTTGAGCTGGATCGAGTCCATATTTTTTTGCCAATGAAACATAAGATTCGATTGCGGTCTGGGCATGTGGCGGATTATATCTTTCTGAATTTCTCCCTCCCGAGTAATCAAATCGTGAACCTTTCGGTATCACACCTCCTATATATTTTCCGGTCAAAACACCATGTGCAAGGGGCGAATAAACAAGCAGGCTTAATTTTTCTCGAATACTTATCTCTGCAAGCGCTGTTTCATATTCACGCATTATTAAACTATACGGATTTTGAATACTCTGTACTCTTGGTAAACCTTTTTGTTTATGAAGTTGTAAAAACTCCATCGCACCCCAGGCAGTTTCATTGGAAAGTCCGATGAATCGGATTTTTCCCTCTTTAATAAGTTCTTTTAATGCTTCAAGCGTTTCTTCTATCGGAACTGACTTATCATCAGCAACGTGTTGATAGCTACGGACTCCAAAATAATTAGTTTTGCGGTCTGGCCAATGAAGTTGATAAAGATCTATGTAATCTGTTTGAAGTCGTTTTAACGATTGATCTATCGCATAGCGAATATTTTTTCTGTCAAGCCTTACCTTTTTACCTCCACGAATATATGAATTTGTCTCAGATCTGCTTGCCGCTTTGGAAGCGATGATCAGATCTTTTCGATTTCTCTTTTTTTTAAGCCAGTTGCCGATATACGTTTCCGTTCTGCCCTGTGACTTGGCGTTTGGAGGTATCGGATAGCTTTCTGCAGTATCAATAAAATTTATTCCCTGATCTATAGCGTAATCGAGCTGTTCATGTCCTTGTTTTTCCGTATTCTGCTCACCCCAATTCATCGAACCCAGACAGATTACGGAAACATCAATGCCAGTTGTTCCAAGCTTGCGATATTTCATAACATTTCAATTATAGTATATTAAATTCATGACAGGAAAAACTCATGACCTTGCCGCTTTTACAGCCTTGACTCTTGTTTTCATCTATACAAAAGATGTGCCAGAAATGACAGTTCCTACTTTGGTGACCGCGCTTGGGGCCAATTTTGTGGGAGGACTATTCCCCGATATTGATCAACCCACTAGTGATTTTTGGGATAATTTTCGCTTGGGTCACTTTGTCGCCAAAGTTGCCGTACCTTTTCTTGGAGGCCACCGGCATATTTCTCATTCGCTCATTGGACTGGTGCTTATTGCTTTTGGCTCAGCAAAACTTTTGGATTTACTTTCAAATATCGTTTTAATTGACATGAAAATAGTATGGTACTGTTTTATGATTGGTGTTGTCACACATCTAATTACAGATCTTCCAACAAAAGCCGGATTGCCTTTGCTCTGGCCGATAAAATGGAGTTTTGGAATCCCGCCGTTTAAGTTTCTGAGAATTACGGGAGGGAAATTTGTGGAAAATTTTATTATATTCCCGGGATTACTTATTTACACAGTGTTTTTACTTTATCAGCATCAGGATAAAATACTGTATTTTCTGCATAACAATATTAAATAATTTCACATATTATCGTCAATTAGAATGATAAAGTCTTACTTGACCGTTTGATTTATTTCTAATACCTCATTAACTTTTTCCACAATTTTCTTTAAGGAATTACTGCTTTTTAAAAGATAATATGACGACCTATTATCTATGACTTTAGATATCAGCTCATTAGTCAGATCCAGATTGCTTAAAATTATTACGCGTACATGATTACCCCATTTATCCGCTCTTAATTTTTGTAGCATAGTCATCCCATCCATTTTCGGCATCAGAAGATCTAGTAAAATTAGATCCGGATGGGTTTTCAATGATATTTCAAGCCCCTCCTTACCGTTACATGCGCATACTACCGAATAACCCTCTTTTATTAATTTTCCTGTAAGTATATCAAGTACGGATTTTTCATCGTCTACGATGAGGATTGTTTTTCGCACCCAAAATTCATTTTGCATATATTGATTTTTGGGCTTCAAGAGCCTCTTAAATTAACTATCCATTTACTATGACTGTTTATTTTTTTCACTATCTCGCATAATTGTTTCTATACCTAAAAAAAATTCAACTTCTCCATCAACATTCAAAATCGGTGATATTCGTAAGACGACCTTGTACAATTTTCCTTTTTTGTGTCGATTAGTAAGTTGCACCGCAATTGCTTTTTTTTCATTGATGATTTCGTTCCACATCTTTTTATAAAATTTTTTCGGCATCTGTTTTCCCCACAAAGAAGGTCTGTTT
>CAYNLS010000094.1:317-4228 GCA_964398125.1 uncultured Gammaproteobacteria bacterium | reverse complement strand
ATTGTGCAACTAAAAGGAAGTTGTCCGGTAGACTGCGGAGTAAAGGAAATAACTTTTTCTCCATTTTGAGGAAGATATTCCGTGATCCCCAAAGATGGTACTGTAATCACTTGTGCACACCCTTCGGCTTGGCTACCATCAATATGCCACTCGACTGGCACGCCCTTCGCAACAGTAAATGTGTACGGAGAATAACTCAAACCGGACACTTTCATATTCACAATTTGTTTTCCTCCAACAATCTGTACATTCGGATCTGAAGCGGCCAAAACCGAACCTGTAGATTTTGGCCCTGAGGCAAAGGCAAAATTTATTCCGGTCAACGTAAGTCCATTATTTACATTAAATATGCCAAGAAGTATTACGACAACTCCGGCAAATCGAAGGAAGTGTTGCTGGAATGCACCTGTAATGAAACTTGAAAGCGCGGAAAGAGATAATAGCGCAGGCAATGTGCCCAGAGAAAAAGCCAGCATAGTAAGTGCTCCGGTTGTAACATCACCTTTACTAAGCACATACAATTGTAAGGCTTGAGTAAATCCACAAGGAAGAAAAAATGTTCCGGCGCCAAGCAAAAAAGGAGTGGCCTTGCTGTTGCTGTCACCGATATCGTGAACTTTATGCCCCAAAAATTTTGGCATCTTTGGTTGAAAGCGGGATAACCAAGGGAAAATTCTGAGAAGTTGGAGTCCTAGAATAATCATTACCGCACTGGCTACTATCGTGACAATACCGTTGACTCTGGGAGATAACGTAAGAACAGATCCTAACGCTCCCACCAATCCGCCGAGGACTGTATATGATACAACTCTTCCTACATTGAAATACAATTTTGGTTTAAACTTCCCCCAACTATCGAGATGAGGGTTTTATTCTTTTTATTTGGCTGCAACTGAAAGGAGTAAACCTCCGGTAACCGCAAGACAGGTGGAAGTCGCAGCCACTAGTCCAATCAAAAATACGAAGCCATAACTCATATTGTCGGAAATACCCAAGCTGGGAACCAAACCAAGTTGTTTAAACACCAAGTAACCTGCAACTACGACCAGAAAAACTGCGCCTATTTGAAAGTAATCTTTGGCAGTATTTTTGTATTCTCCGTTTTGTGTCCCCAATGTATCTTTTTTACTTGATTCTGAAACAGAATAGCCGTGATCTTTAATGGAAGCATTAAGCTGATCGAAATCAGGACTCATAGAGCAATAGAGTTCAGCCTGACCATTTGTGTGACTGACATTGACTTTTTCCACTCCTGCAACCCTTTTGAATTTTCGCTCAATCAAAACTTCACAACGTGGACAATGCATGCCGTTGATGTTCAGAATTATTTTTTTTAATTTTTTACCAGTGTTCATATAATTATTTTAGTGCTGTATCGATATATATTTTTACTTGATCGTAGGGAAGCGCACCAGGAATAAGTTGCGTATCACCAATCGTATCAATAACGATAGTGCCGGGTGTTCCACTCACACCTTCTTCCGTCCCTTGATCCATTTGGTCTTTTACTTTCTGTGCCATTTCACCAGAATCTAGACATTGTTTAAATGATGCTTCATTAAGTCCTAACTCATTTGCTAGCGGCGTCAGCTTATCCAATGCAAACCCCGTACCGTTTGATGTAGTTTGTTCAAAAATAGCATCAACGTATTTCCAAAAGGCATCGTTTCCACCGAGTTTTCCTGCACATTCAGCTGCCTCAGCCTCCTTTTGTGCATTTGCATGAAACGAAAGCGGGAAATGTCTATATACCCATTTTACCTTATCACCATATTCTTCGATAACTTGTTGCATGGTTGGATGGAAACTCTTGCAGAATGGACATTCAAGATCCGAATACTCGACCAAAACCACTTTGGCATCTTTGCTGCCACGATAATAATCCTTATCTGTCACTTCAGGTTTTTTAGTTGCTTGTTGTGGTTGTCCTCCAATAGGCTGATTATTTCCTGTGCCTGCAACTTGATCAGTAGTCCCTCCCACAGTTCCACCTTTTTCAAGACTTTGAACTTTTGTATAGAGTGAACCAATAAAAAATGACGCAATAATAAGAAGAATAACTAATATAGAAGTGAAGTTTATCTGCGGGATAGCTAAACGAGAAGTAAACTGTTTGTTGGATTTATTAGACATATTAATTTAAAAGAAAATTGTAATCTACTACATAGTGTAGTAGACAAATATTCTACTTGTCAATAGATCAAACTAGTACAGCTGTTTCGTTGAAGACATATCGGGAGTCAACGGGCTACTGGGATAGGAAGCATTAGGAATTTTTGAGTTGGGAATTACAGTCTGATTTTCTTTACACCAGATGGCACAAGAATCACTTTGGAGACATATCATCATTACGTCACTTTCTTTATCGCGCATCTCTATTGCCTGAACTGGTGCAACTATTAAAACAACAAAAACAGCAATTGAGAGAGCACTCGCCAAAAGATTCAGAGGTCTAAATTTCATAAAATATGTTCCTTTCTTCATGAGAGTCTTAATCCTTATTTCCAATGTCTCATGGTCTGCCAAAGCAGCTGCAAACGCATAGTGTTGTACTGGTTCTATGGTAAGTAGCTTTTTAAGAACAGAAATAAGTGAAGCAGAATTACCAAGTTTTTGAGTAGCTTCATGATCAGCAGCTAACTCTCGCTCAATGCGGAAATTTAGCATTAAGTCTGATAGTAATGGAAAGAAAGGAAATAAAGATTTGGTAAGCTCGGCCAAAAACATGATGAAGGAGTCTTTATGTTCCAAGTGATATTTCTCGTGGAGTAAAATGGCCTCCAATTCACTGACATTAACCATTAAAAGCAATGCTGTGGATAGATAAATTTTCGGATGTCTTATTCCATGGCAAAAAGCAAATGGCTTTTCGTCTTCAACAAGATATGCTCTATTAGACAGGTCTAGTTTTTCAGTTACTTGGTTAAATTTTCTGTTCTCTTGAACTTTGCTATGAAGCTTTTTTCTAAAAAAAACTACTTTTCCATACGTAATAATAAATTTTGCAATAGTGAAACTTACTACTAAAAGTAGCAATCCAGTAAGAAGTGTTCCTAAACCGTTTGGAATGTGTATTGAGAAAGAATCTAAAACCGACTGACAGTAATAAACCGTATGTTGTAGGAGTATAGGAAGAAATTTTTGTGAGGAAATAAAAACTGCAATTCCCAGAATGGCAGAAACGCTTGTAAATAAAATAAGATATTTACTTGGTCTTATCATATTCTTCTAGTAATTCTAATAAATACTCTTTTTTCTTTTTAGGCAAACTGTCAATTGACTCTGCAAATGAAGCGATTGCCATATCTCCAAAGGCATTGAAAAATCTATTGACAAATGATTTAGCCAGAGTTTTGCTGTATATTTCTTTAGTAAGTTTTGGAGAATAGAGATATGCTACTCCTTCACCTTTTCGAGTAACTAGTCCTTTGTTATAGAGTCGTTGAAATATTGTAGCAACTGTTGTATAGGCAAGTTGCTTACTTTGGCCTAGTCTGTTCATTACATCGCGAACAGAACATTGCTCCTGCTCCCAAACAACGTTCATAACTTCACGCTCAAGTTCACTCATTGGTTTTTGAATCATAGCTACTACATAGTGTAGAATGTTTTTATGAGAATTTCAAGGGAATTAGTTTTAATCATAAACTTTCTCTAATATTGAGTGATATAAAATATACTAAGGTACTCGCCTCATTCCAAATATTATTCATATATTGAACTTACTTTTTCTCCTGTCATATCTCTCATAATATGGGGTTTAAATCATCTGTCAAAAGGTGGGTTTTGACTCATACTTCGTAAAATCCTCCCGCCATAGGCAGGACTTTTGACAGACCACTAGCGTTTGATTTTCACCCCATACCCCTTTTCTGATGACAGGACGAAAAAGTTCATGTTCAGATTATTTA
>CAYNLS010000094.1:0-307 GCA_964398125.1 uncultured Gammaproteobacteria bacterium | reverse complement strand
AAACTGCTTACAAAAGAGATTCTTACAAAGCTTCCGAAGCTATACTCCAGCGAGAATGAGAAGGACCCGATGATTTGGTGCAAATTCTTCACAGCGGATTCAAGTTGGACCTGGTACGGAATGGAGTTTGACGGGAAGGATATATTTTTCGGATTAGTCGATGGTTTTGAAAAAGAACTGGGCTACTTCAGTCTGTCTGAACTGAAAACTATCAGAGGAAAACTAGGTTTACCAGTTGAGCGAGATATGTATTTTAAACCATGTCGGCTTTCAGAAGTTAAGGGATTGTAGTGACTATAGCCGTAGG